>DATGLK010000035.1 GCA_035294265.1 Candidatus Binataceae bacterium | reverse complement strand
GTCCCCTACCGCTGCGGCTACGTGGCGCTGGCGGGGCGCTCCAATGTCGGCAAATCGACCCTGCTCAACCGCTTGGTAGGCGAGAAGGTGGCGATCGTAAGCCCGCTGCCGCAGACTACTCGCGGCGCGATCGTGGGGATTCGCACCGACGCCGACGCGCAACTGATTATCGTCGATGCGCCTGGGATCCATCAGGCTCGTCGCGCTCTCAACCAGCGCATGGTGCAGCGCGCGCAGCGCGCTATCGCGCAGGCCGACGCGGTCGCGATCGTGGTCGAGCCGCGTCCAGTCGCGCCGCAGGATCGCGAGCTAATCGCGACAGTGAGCGAGCGCAACGTGCCCACCGCGGTGGTTATCAATAAAATTGACCTGGTAGCGCGGCCCAATCTTATTCCGCTGGCCGAACAATGGCTGCGCGCGGCGCCCAAGGCCGAGATCGTGCCGGTCAGCGCGCTTACCGGCGAGAATGTCGAGGAGCTGGTGCGCACCCTCAAGGCCTTCCTGCCGCTTGGGCCAGCCTTGATGCCGGCGGATCAGGCCACGGCGCAGAGCGTGCGCGAGCTGGCGGGCGAGATCGTGCGCGAGAAGTTGTTTTTGCAGATGCGCCAGGAGATCCCGTTTTCCACCGCGGTTCAGATCGAACGTTGGGAGGAGCTTCCCGAGCGCAAGCTGACCCGGATTGGGGCCGCGGTGGTGGTGGAGCGCGACTCGCACAAGGGGATGGTGATTGGCGCCGGCGGCGCGCGGCTGAAGGAAGTCGGCCAAGCGGCGCGCCTGGAGCTGGAGGCTATCCTGGGGCAGCGAGTTTACTTGGAATTGCAGGTGCGAGTGGAAAACAACTGGACCCGCGATCCGCGCCGGCTCGATCAATTCGGCCTGTAGGCTGCGGCCGGCGCGCGCGGTCGTGTGGCGCGCGCTCGGACTGAGCAATTCGCCTCCGATCTGGTTATTTCTCCCGCTCTTTCGCGCCCCATGGGGGTCAAAAATCTCAGGGGCGAGCCGCCCGTGTGTCATCCTTGAATAAGCGCTACTTGCTTTTGAAAGCTGCACTCCTGCATAAAAGATGGCTTCAGCCAGAAACCCTTCTGCTTATGACGAAGGAAGATCGCCCGGTGCGCTAGTTATCCTGCCGGCTGTAGCGCGACCGGCCGCGGGCGATCAGGATTGCGTCTGACCGCCGCGCGGCCGCGCGCAGGTACTGGGCAACCAAGTCCAAATGTGTCATTTTGACGCAAAGTAAGTGGGGACTGGAGCCAAGACGTGACTTGCGGCCTCAGCTTGCTTGCCCTTAAGTCAGCAGCCAGGCGTAGTCCGAGCGTGGCGATTGTGGAAGAAGAGCGTTGGAACTGAGCAAAACCTACGAACCTAAAAGCGCCGAAGAGCGCTGGTATCAGCGCTGGGTCGATCTCGGCTATTTTACCGCTGATCCGGCCGCGCCGGGCCTCGCCTTTTCGATTGTGATTCCCCCGCCTAACGTCACTGGCCAACTGCACCTGGGGCACGCGCTCAACGTGACACTGCAGGACATCCTGGTCCGTACCCGGCGCATGCAGGGTTTCAACACCCTGTGGGTTCCGGGCACTGATCACGCGGGAATCGCCACGCAAAACGTGGTCGAGCGTGAGCTGGCGCGCGAGAAACTCAGCCGCCATCAATTGGGTCGGGCGGCCTTCGAGCAGCGAGTGTGGGCTTGGCGCGCCACTTACGGTGGCCGCATCCTGCATCAGCTGCGCCGCCTGGGCGCCTCGTGTGACTGGAGCCGCGAGCGCTTCACTCTGGACGAGGGATTGTCGCGCGCGGTGACCGAGGTCTTTGTGCGGCTGTACCAGCAGGGACTGCTGTATCGCGACCGCCGCCTGATCAACTGGTGCCCGCGGTGCGAAACTGCGCTGTCGGATTTGGAAGTCGAACACAAGGAAGAAACCGGCGCGCTTTACTATATTCGTTACCCGCTGAACAGCGGGGAGGGCGGCGTGGTGGTAGCCACCACGCGACCCGAAACGATGCTGGGTGACGCGGCCGTCGCGGTCCATCCCGACGACCCGCGCTATCGCGAGCTGGTGGGTAGGCAATTGCGCCTGCCGCTCACCACGCGCACGATTGCGCTATTGGCCGACGCGACGGTTGAGCAGGGCTTCGGCACCGGCGCGGTCAAGATCACTCCCGCCCACGACTTCAACGACTTCGAGCTGGGCCGCCGTCACGGGCTGCCCGAGATCGAAATCATGGACGCCAGGGCGCGGATGACCGCGGCAGCGGGAGCCTACGCGGGGATGAGCCGCGAGGAAGCGCGTACGGCCGTGCTCGGCGATCTGCAGGCGCTGGGGTTGCTCGAAAAGCAAGAGCCCCATCGCCACGCCGTCGGCCATTGCTCGCGCTGCGATACCGTGCTCGAACCGCGCCTATCGGTGCAATGGTTTGTGCGGGTAGCGCCGCTGGCGCAAAAAGCCTTGGCGGCGGTGCGCGACGGACGCACCAAGTTCCATCCGCGCTTTTGGGAAAATACCTATTTCAATTGGATGGAGAACGTCCACGACTGGTGCGTTTCGCGCCAGCTCTGGTGGGGCCATCGTATCCCAGCCTACCAGTGCCGCGAATGCGCTGAGCTGGTCGTCGCCGCGCGACGGCCCGAGCGCTGTGCCAAATGCGGCAGTGCCGAGCTGGTTCAGGAAGAAGACGTTCTGGATACTTGGTTCAGTTCCGGCCTGTGGCCGTTTTCGACCTTGGGCTGGCCCGATTCTACCCGCGATTTGCGGCGCTATTATCCCACCTCGGTGCTGGTGACCGGTTTCGACATCATCTTTTTTTGGGTCGCCCGGATGATGATGCTCGGTCTGTGGTTCACGGACGAAGTGCCGTTTCGCGACGTCTATATCACGCCGCTGGTGCGCGATCAGTTCGGCAAAAAGATGACCAAGTCGCGCGGTAACGTGGTCGATCCCTTGGAAATCATGGAGACCTACGGCACCGATGCGGTGCGCTTTACCTTGGCCCAGCTTGCGGTTCAGGGGCGCGATCTGGTTTTGAGCAATCAGCGCCTGGCGGCGGCGCGCGCTTTTGCCAACAAGATCTGGAATGCCGCGCGCTTCATCCTGATGAACTTGCCCGCTGCACCGGTGCCGCTGCCGGCGGTGGCGGAGGATAAATTAAGTCTGGCCGACCGCTGGATTCTGAGCCGCTTGCGCCAAACCACGATCGATGTGACGGCGGCGATCGACGGCTACGAGTTCAACACCGCCGCGGCGCGGCTGTATCATTTCATTTGGCACGAGTTCTGTGACTGGTACATTGAGCTCGTCAAGGAACCCCTGCGCCAGGGTGGCTTGGCGGGCGAGGGGGCCAGATACACATTGGTTCACTGCTGTGATGGGCTGTTGCGGCTGCTGCATCCTTTTATGCCGTTCATTTCCGAGGAGTTGTGGCAGGCGTTGCGGCCATATCTGGAGCAGACCGCGCTGAGCGAACATTTGGCAGTCGCCAGCTTTCCCACTCCCGAACGCGAAATGCTCAGCGCCGCCGAGGGCCTGGCGATGGCCAATTGCGTGCAGGCCAGCGAGGCGATCAACAGCTTGCGTGCGCTCGCCGGTTACCATCCTGGCCAGCGCGCGAGTGTGGTGATAGTCGCCGCCAACGCGGCGATCGCGGCGCAAGTCGCGACGTGGCGCGCCTATGCCCAGGTGATGGGACGGGCGGCGGAAATCGAGGTGGTGGCGGCTGGTGCACCGCGCGAGCCCGCGACGCTGGCGGCGGCGCTGGGGTGGGCTGAAGTGCGGGTCAGGACGCCGGCGGAGTTCGATCTTGCCAAGGCCCGTGCGGCGTTGCAAAAACAGCAGGCTGAAGTCCTGGCCCATCTCGACCAGCATCGCGCCCGACTGGGCAACGCCGAATTCATGGCCAAGGCCGCGCCCGAAACCATCGAGCAGATGGAGCAACGCGCCGAGGAATTGAGTCAACGCGAGCAAGCGCTGGCCGCACAACTGCAAATGCTTGTGCAGGAATAGCCCATGGAGCTCATCAATCGTCTTGCCTTGTCCGACTTGTTACAACGCGCCTTGGCCGAAGATGTCGGGCAGGGGGACGTCACCACCAGCTTGACTGTACCTCACAACCAGCGCGGGCGCGCTCGCATCCTGGTCAAGGCCACGCCGGTGGTGTTTTGCGGTGGACCGCTGGTGGAGGTTTTGTTCAACCATGCCGGAGCCCAACCGCGGCTGCGCAGCCTGGCCCCCGAAGGCGCTCGGCTGGAGCCGGGGGCGCTGGCCGCGGAATTGGACGGCTATCTGGTGGGGATGCTGGCGGCCGAGCGCGTGATGCTCAACTTTCTACAGCTCATGACCGGAATCGCCACCGCCACCGCCGAATTCGTCGCGGCGGTGGCCGGAACCACGGCGCGCATCATCGATACCCGCAAGACTCATCCCGGCTTGCGCGCGATCGAGAAGTACGCCGTCGGCGTGGGTGGGGGCGGTAATCATCGCTACGCGCTGGACAGCGGTGTGCTGATCAAGGACAACCACATTGTGGCCGCCGGATCGATCACGGCCGCGGTACAGGCCGCGCGCCGCGGCGCCCCGCACACGCTGAAAATTCAAGTTGAATGCGAGACTCTCGAGCAGGTCGAGGAAGCTGTAGCGGCAGCGGCCGACGTAATTTTGCTCGACAATATGGATCTCGATCACATCCGGCGAGCCTGCGCAATCGTGGCCAAGCGCATCCCGATCGAGGTGTCGGGCAACGTCAATCTGGGTAATGTGCGCGCCATCGCGCAGACCGGGGTGGAGCTTATTTCAGTGGGTGCGATTACGCATTCTGTGCGCGCCGCCGATCTCAGCATGCGGCTGGAGAACGTGGTCTAGTAGGGCTTTGGGATCCGTGGAAGCGGAGCACTAACGTCTGCTGAAACGGGGACTTTTTTCGCACGAGAAATCGAATGACACTGCAAGACTGCAGCGAGCGCCTCACTGGCTAAAGTTTGTTTGTGCCTTTGCGCTATTCGAAAAGGCGAACTAAGTTAGGAAAGCTTGCGGGCGCCTGTTCGCACAAGCGTGGCGTGACAGGCGTAACCACGGCGTGAACCACCTAGCCGATCAGGTGGAAAGGGTGCCAGATGAAGAAAATCGAGGTGATTGCTGCGGTAGTCGGGTTAAGCGCCTGGTTGATGTTGGGCTTGGGTGGGCCAGCCGGGAGAACGTGGCAATTGGGTGCGACGTCGGCCTGGGGCCAGCAAAAGGGCGATGAGGTGCCTGGAATTCCCGCGCTCTCGCTGAGCGGACGCGGCAGCGCGCGAGTGATGGGCGCGGACATCAACGGCCGACCCAAAGGGGTTAAATTGGCGCTGCCGGCGAAATTCCAGGCGCTGTTGGATTCCTATTCGATCCCTGGCGGCGATTGCATGCCCGCCACCGAGCTGCACGACCCCTACCCGGAGTTCAACGGGATTGCGATCGATCCCAAGGCTGGGATCGTGGTGATGAGCGATACCAACCTCAAGAGCGCGCTGGTGTATCCGCTCGACATCAAGGCGTCGCCCAGCGATCCCAACATCACAACGCCCCTGCATTGGGTGAAAGGACCCAATACCTTTCTTTCCTTTGCCGCCGGGGTCGCGGTCGATCCGGTACGCCATGAGTTCTACACCACGGAGAACGACGTTGGCGATGACGTGGCGGCCTTTCCATACGGGGCCAATGGTAACTTCAAGTCGCGAGTGCTGGCGGTGCCGCATGGCTCCTACGGCATCGCGCTCAGCCAGCGCTACAGACAAATGGCGGTGGCGATTCAGCACAATGCCCAGATCATTTTCTTTCGCCTGCAGGCGCACGGGGTCGAGCCGCCGGTGCGCGAGATCCGCGGCCCACATACCGGACTGGCCGATCCGCACGGGGTAGTATGGGACGAACAGCACGGCGAGATCTTCGTTTCCAATTATGGCAACTCGAATCAGGGCTATTGGGATCCTGACTATACCGGCGGGGGCCATTACTATCCGCCCTCGATTCGTGTTTTCAAGGACGACGGCAAGGGTGACGTGACCCCGGTACGCGTGATCTCGGGGCCCAAGACGCAGTTCAACTGGCCCACTGGGATCGCGATCGACGAAGCGCACAACGAGCTTTATGTCGCCAACGAGGCCGGCAATCAGGTGCTGGTCTTTCCACGCGACGCCAACGGCAACGTGGCACCGATTCGGATTCTATCCGGCCCGGCGACTCAGATCCGTCAGCCCATGGGCGTGGCGTATGACTCGATTCGTCATCAATTGTGGGTGGCTAACTTTGGCCATACCGCCGAGGTCTTTGACAACGGTGCCGAGGGCGATGTCGCGCCGGTTAGGCTAATTCGCAACGCGCCCGAGGGCACCATGGCGGCCGGCTTCGGTAATCCGATGGCGCTGGCCTACGATTCCAAGCGCGACGAACTGTTGGTACCCAATTGAGTCAGCGATCCGCGCATCGCGGTCTTTGCCAGGATGGCAAGTGGTAATGTGAAGCCGGTTCGCATCATCGAAGGCCAGCGCACCAAGCTGACGCGGGTAGCGCATGGTATCGCCTATGACGCCAAACACGATGTAATTATCGGAACCGAGCCGCTGGCCGCCTCGATCGTCTTCTTCCGTGGCGGGACGGCGGGTAACACGCCTCCGATTCGCGTAATCCAGGGCCCCCACACCTTGTTGCATTCGCCCTACGAGCCGTCGGTGGACCTGGTGAACAACGAGCTGTGGATCGCCGATTTGGAAGCCAAGGCGCTGTATGTGTTTCCACTGGACGGCAACGGCGATATTCCACCGTTGCGAATCATCAAGGGGCCCAAGGCGGTGTTGGGTACAGTCAGCGGGGTGGCGGTCGATCCCGCGCACAACCTGGTGGTCGCGACTGGTTATAGCCAGAACTATCGGCCCGGAATTTTTATCTTCGATCGCACCGCCAACGGCGACGTTGCGCCCAAGCGGATCATCAGCGGACCGAGTACGGGGATCATCAGCGTGTGGCACGTGCAGGTGGCGGATTCCAAGATTTTCGCCGTCGCCTCCAATTTTTATTACATTCCTTCCTACGATCCCGGCGGCTACAAGCCACGGGGCAACTGCGACGGACCGATGCTGCCCTTTATCGGGCCGCTGGGTTTTGTCGGGGTTTGGAATGAGAGCGATAGCGGCGACGTACCGCCGCATGCGATCATTCTGGGGCCAGCCAGTGAACTGTTGCATCCGGTGGGAATCGCCGTCGATGCCAAGCACGGTCAGGTCTTTGCTAGCGACAGCGTGCGCAACAGCGTCTTCAGCTACCTGGTCCCCGGTTTCTTCTAAAGACGCGCAAACCTCGCGTGGGCCAGCGCGCGGCGACCAAGCCGCTCGCTGGCTCGCAGGTGAAGCTTCGCCGCCCGGTTCGCGGCCCGCTGAAGGAGCCTTTAGAGCATGAGCAACCGCAGGCTTGTCCGACTCGCCGGCATGGCCGCATGCGCGCTGGGTTTACTTATCGCTGCCGGCTCTCAGACTATCTTGGGTGGGGGGCATTGGTCCGCTCCGACCTGGGTCGGCACGGCGGCGGCCCAAACGGGACCGGGGGTTGGCAAACCGGTGGCACGGCCGAAGCTGATGGGCAACGGCGAGCGGTTGGTGGAAGCTGACGCCAACGGCCATCCCAAGGGCATCAAGGTCGCGCTGCCGGCGAAATTTCAAGCTCTGCTGGATTCATATGCAATTCCCGGCGGCGATATCATGCCGGCTAGCGCGCTGTGCGATCCGTTTCCCGAATTCAACGGCATCGCGATCGACTCCAAGGCTGGCATCGCAGTGCTCAGCGATACCAACCTCAAAAGCGTACTGATCTACTCGCTGGCCGTGCCTGCGCCGCCTGACGATTCGAACCTGACCCAATATCTGGGCTGGGTGAAAGGGCCGAATACCTTTTTGTCGTTTGCCGCCGGGGTCGCGGTCGATCCCGTGCGTCACGAGTTCTACACCACGGAAAACGATGTCGGCGACGATGTCGCCGGGTTTCCCTATTCTGCCAACGGCAATTTCCACTCGCGCGTGCTCGCCGTGCCTCACGGCTCCTATGGCATCGCGCTCAGCCAGCGCTACAAGCAGATGGCGGTGTCGATCCAACACAACGCCGAGATCATTTTCTATCGCCTGCAGGCCCACGGTGCCGAGCGTCCCTTGCGCTCTATTCGCGGACCGCACACCGGTTTGGCCGATCCTCACGGCGTGGTTTGGGACGACGCTCACGGGGAGATCTTCGTCTCTAATTACGGCAATTGGAATCAGGGCTATTGGGATGCCGACTACAGCGGGGGTGGTAAATATTTCCCGCCCTCGATTCGGATTTTTAAGGACGATTCCAAGGGCGACGCAGCTCCAATACGGGTGATTCAGGGGCCAAAGACGGAGTTAAACTGGCCCACCGGAATCGCGGTCGACCCGGTTCATAACGAATTGTTCGTGGCCAACGAAGCCGCCAATCAGATCCTGGTGTTTGCTCGCGATGCCGACGGCGATGCCGTGCCGTTGCGGGTTCTGGGCGGACCTCGCACCGGAATTCGCTATCCGATGGGGGTGGCCTACGACGCCAGTCACGACCAACTATGGGTCGCGAACTTTGGACATACCGCGGTCGTGTTCGGCCGCGCCGACGAGGGTGACGCGCCGCCACGCCGGGTGATTCGCAATGCGCCGGAAGGAACGCCCAGCGCCGGTTTCGGTAATCCGATGGCGCTGGCGTACGACTCCAAGCGCGACCAATTGCTGGTGCCCAATTGAGTCAGCGATCCGCGCATCGCGGCATTTGCCAGGTCGGCAAGTGGAAACGTCGCCCCAGTACGGGTTATCGAAGGTCAACGCACCAAACTTACCCGCGTGG
The DNA here is from genome assembly GCA_035294265.1 of Candidatus Binataceae bacterium. Classification (NCBI taxonomy): domain Bacteria; phylum Candidatus Binatota; class Binatia (SeqCode); order Binatales (SeqCode); family Binataceae (SeqCode); species Binataceae bacterium (SeqCode). The sequence goes on along the minus strand of DATGLK010000035.1, from coordinate 107,031 downwards.
CTCATGGCATCGCCTACGATCCTCTGCACGACGTGGTGATTGGGACCGAACCGTTGGCCGGCTCGATCGTCTTTTTCCGCGGCGGCAGTCAGGGCAACGTCGCGCCGCTGCGGGTGATTCAAGGGCCACACACGGAGATTCATTACCCATTTCAACCCGCGGTTGACGTAAAGCACAACGAGTTGTGGGTAGCCGACGTCGTTTCCCACGGGTTGCTGGTCTTCCCGCTCACCGGCAACGGCGACATCCCGCCATTGCGCGTGATTCGTGGCAATCGCACGCAAATGACCGGGGCCAGCGGCGTTGCGGTCGATACTGACCATGATTTGGTGATTGCTTCGGGTTCAACCCATGGTGCTCCAGCGATCTTCACCTTCGATCGTAGGGCGAGCGGAAACGTACCACCTAAGACGGTAATCAGCGGGCCGACTACGGGCATCGTCAGCGGCTGGCACGTCCAGTACTACCGGGGAAAGATCTACGCGATCGCCTCCAACCATTATCTGGGTGCATCCTACGACCAAGGTGGTTTCGAACCGCGTCCCAAGTGCGACGGGCCGTTACTCGCTTTCACCGGGCCATTGGGCTTTGTCGGAGTTTGGAAGGAAACCGACAACGGTGACGTCCCGCCGCAGGCGATTATCATGGGACCGGCCTCGGAGTTGCTCCATCCCGACGGCTTAGCGATTGATCCGGGGCACAACGAGCTGTTCGCAAGCGACAGTGTGCGTAACGGGGTGTTCGGGTATCTGGTGCCGGACTTCTTTACTGTTGCCGGCCCGGCTCGGTAGCCAAAGCTAGAATCGCGTTTCGCAAGTGAAATGGCCAGCGGCCAGTACGCCATCATGAGCAAAGCGAACGCGGTAGAAGGATCTCGGGCAGCTCGGAGGGCGGTGGCGCGGGCGGCTCGGCCCGCGCACACGATGAGAGGGCACGGCGGCCCGCCCCACTAGGCCCAAGGCGGTAGCGAGTTGTGCGACCTCTAAACGCTCCGCCTATTCAGGAGACGCGACACTAGAGCGCGGGAGGTGGGTTGAGCGGATCGATTTCCAGCCAGTTTTGCGTCGCGGGAAAGCGGATCGCCAGCGCCCGCACCCGGCTATAGTCGATCTGGCGGTCGAGGCCGAAGGGCAGGGTGCCGTGCTCGCGATGCTCGCGCAGGGCCTTGAGCAGCATCCGCCGGCTGCGGATGATCACGGTATCGCTACTGCCCAGATATTCACGGCTACGATCGACGATCGGACCCATCGATTCCTCCACGATAAAGTCTTCGTAGGTGAAGTTGCGCATGATCCCGCTCCAATGCCCTTCTTTCATCGCGCGCCGGTCCTGATGCCACATATTATCGCGGTTGCCCATATCCTGGCTGTAATTGTCGTCGTTGTCGGTAGTACCCCAAAACGCCCAGTCGCGGTAATCCTGAGGCACCGGTCCGTAGGGATTCATGTAGTAATACCAATGGGCGCTCCATTCGTCGTCGATCGGTACCACCGCTACCACTAGACGAGATTTTCCCTGGTCCCCGGGAATGAAGGAAAAGTAGGGCAAGACGACTTCGCGAATCCGCGCGTAGACGGTGCCGTCGGGCAAATGGCGCAAGGCGGCTTCGCGAAAGCCGTAGGGTTTTAGGATGAATTCGAAGCTAGGAGCGGTGTTGGCCCGCGACATCGGGCCGGTGCGGTTATCGATCGCAAAAGGATTGGCGGCTATCGCGCTGCTGTGCAGCATCCCCAGATGGGCCGAATCCAACTGCCCCTCGAAACCTTGCAGCCAGTTGCCGTGCACGACCGCCCGGCGCGCTATCGCCGAGGCCGGCCCTTGATGAAATTCGAAGTTGTAGAACTGGGGCGGTTGCTCGCGCTTGCCCAGGTAGACCCAGACCAGGCCCCCAGCTTCGCGGACCGGGTAATGGCGCACCCGCACCTTAGCGGCGAACTCGGTCCGCCGCTCGGGCGGTTCGGAAGGCACTTCGACGACTTTGCCCGAGACGTCGATTTTCCAGCCGTGGAAAATACAGGTAAGCGCGTTGTCCTCGTTGCGGGCCAGTGCCAGCGAGGTACATCGATGGGGGCATCCTTCGTCGAAGAAGCCGACCCGGCCGTCGGTTGAGCGAAAGGCGACGAAGTTCTCGCCCAAAAGTCGCACGCGCGCAGGCGCACCATCGGCTTCCAGGCCGGCGCTGCGCAGGGCGGGGGTCCAGCATTCGCGCAGCAACTCGCCCATTGGAGTTCCCGGTCCGACTTGAGTCAACATCTGGTTTTCCGCCCGCGTTAGCATCGATGTAACGCTCCTTGCCTGGTCGGTGACCACCCCGCGAGGCGCGGTCTCATTCGCTAATTAGCACACCCTGAGATGGCGATAAATGCGATGCTCCAATCGTGCGACTCTTACCAAGCGCCGGCGTGCGCGGCATCACGGAGTGGCGCAAAGGGCAAAACAGTGTGGATCCGCCGCTTAAGCTGACGCCTCTTGGCTTGCGAGGCGGGATTAACTCTGACAGAGATAAAAGATTGCTTCTGATGCCGCTGCGTGCAGGTTAAATGGAAGCCAGCCCCTCAGGTGCCGTCACGATGCCATGTTCTTCGGAGGCGGCCAGCTTTCTCCCCGAGCGTTCAACTAGATACCTGGTAATGCTGGTCGGGATGCTGATGTCGGCCACTATCTTCGAGGGCTACGATATCACCATCTTTCATCTCTGCACCCCGGATATCGCGCATACTTTCGCGCTTGGCAATGCCTCGATCGGCCTGATGGCGGCGGTAGTGCGATTTGGCGGCCTGTTATCATTTTTCGTCGTCACCCTGGCGGACCATTTCGGCCGCAAGCCAGTCATTTCTTGCACCGTGCTGTGCTACGCCGTTTTCACGCTGCTGACCGCGCTGTCGCGGGGAATGGCGAGCTTTACCTTTTTTCAAAGCTGCTCGCAGGTCTTTCTGGCCGCCGAGTTCGGCGTCGCGATGACGATGATCACCGAGGAATTTCCCGAACGAGCGCGCGGCCGAGGGATCGCTGTGCTCCATATGACCGCGTTCTTCGGTGTGGCCACGGCGGGCCTGCTCTACGGCTATGTGGCGCCCAGCCGGTGGGGATGGCGCGGGATGTATCTGTTGGGAATTGCGCCCTTGCTGCTGGTTGCGCTGCTGCGGCGCGGAATGCGCGAGACGGCGCGGTTCGAGCAACTGCGCGCGGTGGGAGAGGTGGGCACGATCGGGGCCGGAGTGTTCAGCCATCTGCGCAAGAGTATCGCGCCGCTGAGCGGGCCGTACCGACGCCGTGTGCTGGTCCTGGCCCTGCTCTGCAACAGCCTGGGGCTGGTCGGCGGTCCCACGATCTCCTTCTTCAGCCTTTATGCCAAGCGCGACCATCAGTGGAGCTCTGGGCAGATCGGCTTTGCCGTGGTCCTGGCCTACCTGGTCGCGACCACTGGAACCCTGAGCTGCGGTTTCCTGATGGATCGCCTGGGCCGGCGTCCGGCTGCGATCCTATTCTGCGTGGGAGCCGGCATTGCGATGGCCCTGCTGTTTCAGAGCTCCGCCCATAACAGCATGATGGTGGCCCTGGCCGCGACCATGTTCAGCTATCAGGGCGCGCGCACGGCCGCCTCGGCGCTTTCCGCCGAGCTGTTTCCCACCAAGGCGCGCGCCGGCGGTTATTGTTTGTGCGTCCAGGTCCTGGGTCAATTGGGTTGGACGTTTGCGCCTCTGGCGGTTGGCTTGCTGTCCATTCCGATGCATGGATTGGGCAATGCCGCCTCCCTGTTTGGGGTCGGACCAGTTCTGGGCGCCCTGTTGGTTTTGCTCTGGGTACCCGAGACCGCGGGTAAGCGTCTGGAGGAGTTGGCCCTGTAAGGGCGCGAACTTTGGCGAGCGCTCCCCAAGCGAGGGGCGTGGAGGACGAATGATGAGTGATCTTGCAGCGCAGTTACGTGACTTGGTTATAGCCAATCGGATTTTGGCCCACGAACGGGTGGTCGACGCCTTCGGTCACGTCAGTATCCGCCATCCTCAACGGCCGGACCGCTTTTTTCTCTCCGGGGCGCGCGCGCCCGAGCTGGTTAGCGAGGCCGATTTGATTGAGTACGACCTGGAGTGCAATCCGATCAATCAAAACGGACGCGCCATGTATGCCGAACGGCCCATCCACGGCGCCATCTACAGCGCTCGTCCCGACGTGATGGCGGTGATTCATAATCATGCTTACGAAGTAATTCCCTTCACCGTTACCAATGTGCGCTTGCGGCCGCTGCTCCATACCGCAGGCGCCATCGGCGCCCGTATTCCGGTGTGGGATATCAGGACGAAATTCGGCCATACCGATCTGCTGGTGCGCACCTTGGAGCAGGGGCGAGATCTCGCCAACTGCCTGGCGCAGAACACAGTGAGCTTGATGCGCGGGCATGGCTGCGCGGTGGTCGGCCACACTCTCAAGGCTGCCGTAAGTACCGCCATTTATCTGATGGTCAACGCACGTTTGCAGTCGGAGGCGATGCGACTGGGCGAGGTCACCTTCCTAAGCGACGAAGAGGTCTCCGAGACCACCCGGATGGCAACCAGTCCGCTGGGAATCGATCGGGCATGGGAGTATTGGGCCCGCCGCAGCGGAATCTAGTAAGACAAGCCGATTGGGCGGGCGTGGTGGAACCGCCGGATCGCAGCCGGGCTGAAAGAGCTGATGCGGGAACGCATCCGGGCCCACCATCGAGGCTATAGTGGAGTCCGCCGTGAAATGCCTTGGCTAAGACCGATTTGGCGAGCTTTTCGGTGCGGACTGTAGCCGTCTCGATACGCGGCTCGATCGTATCGGCGGGTTTGAAGAGGGCTGTGACGTGCCGGACGATCTTGCGCTGCTACCTCAAGCGGGGAACGGGGGCGTAATCGACTTTTAGATCGCGCTTTCAACTTTCGATGCAGGGAAGACCGCGACCGCGAGCTGCGCGAGCGCCTTCGGAGTCTGGGCGGAAAGAAGCGCGGCCGGGGCTGTCCACTGCTCTACTAGGTGATCCGCGACTGCAGACTTGGATGGGCAGGCTGTTGCGGCCAACGACAAGTGCGGGGTATTGCTGGCCGCCCACTTAGGCTAAACTTACGCGGTGGTCCAACCTGCGCTAACCAGTCTCAAGGCTGACATTCGCGATTTCGCGCTGGAGGAACTCGAAGCTGTGGCTGCGGCCGCCGCGCAACCTGCCTATCGCGCTCGGCAGGTGGCCCAGTGGCTTTACCAGCGGCAGGTGGAGTCGTTCGCCGCGATGACCAATCTACCCTTGGAATTGCGCGAATATCTCAACCAACACTTTAAACTCACGGGGCTGCCAGCGACGGTCGTTCACGATGGCAGCGACGGTACCCGTAAGCTTTTACTCGGCTTGGCCGATGGCCAAGCGATCGAAAGCGTGATCATTCCAGGCGCCGGCCGCACCACGCTGTGCCTTTCCAGCCAGGTGGGATGCGGCTTGGGGTGCGATTTCTGTGCCACCGCTCGTATGGGTCTCAAGCGCAATCTGGCTGTGGGCGAGATCGTCGGGCAGGTGATTGCCGCGCGGCGCTATTTGGAGAGCGGCGAGCAACTGACCAATTACGTTTTCATGGGAATGGGCGAGCCGCTGGCCAATTACGAGCGCCTCGTTCGCGCGCTCAAGATTATGACTTCCCCATGGGGGATGGGGATTTCGCCGCGCCGGATCACGGTTTCGACCGTCGGCCTAGTTCCCCTGATCGAGCGGCTGCTGGCCGATACCGCAGTCAACCTGGCGGTCTCGCTGCACGCTACAACCGATCAGATTCGCGACCGGCTGGCGCCGATCAATCGCCGCTATCCGCTGGCGGAGCTGTTGGCAGCCTGTCGCAAGCTTCAATTGGGGCGGCGCCGGATCACCTTTGAATATGTGATGTTGGCAGGGGTCAACGACAGCGACACCGACGCGCGCCGGCTGGTCAAGCTGATGGCGCCATTGCGCGCCAAGGTCAATCTGATCTGCTTCAATCCCTTTCCCGGAGTTCCCTACCGGGGCAGTTCGCGCGAGCGGCTACAAGCCTTTCAAGCGCAGCTTTTGAGGGGTAATTTGACCGCAACTATCCGCGAAAGTCGCGGCCGCGACATCGCCGCCGCCTGTGGCCAGTTGCGGGTAGAACACGAGCGCGCGCTGCCAACCTAGGGCAGTTGCTCGCGACGCTTTGGCAGGGATGGCGAGGAACGATGGCTGAGACGGTTTTGGGTATAATCGGCGGGAGCGGCTTCTACCAGATGCCGGGGTTGGAGAGAGTCGAGCAAATCGAACTTGACACTCCGTTTGGCGCGCCTTCGGACAGCTATGTTCGTGGTAGCCTCGGCGGCATCACAGTAGTCTTTCTTTCCCGCCATGGCCGCGGCCATCGGGTCATGCCCAGTGAGATCAACTATCGTGCGAACATCTACGGAATGAAGCAATTGGGCGTGCAGCAGCTGCTGTCGATCAGTGCGGCCGGTAGCATGCGCGAGAATCTAGCGCCGGGCGATTTTTTTGTTCCCGACCAGTTCATCGACCGGACTTTCAAACGGCCGCAGAGCTTCTTTGGCAACGGCATCGTCGGTCACGTTTCCATGGCCGATCCGGTTTGCCCTCACCTGGCCACCGACTTGACCCTGGCCTGCCGCGCCGCAGGAGCCACGGTGACCCAGGGTGGGACCTACCTGTCGATCGAAGGGCCGCAATTTTCCACTCGTGCTGAATCCCAGCTCTACCGTAGTTGGAAGGTGGACGTGATCAGCATGACTGCGGTGCAGGAGGCACGCCTGGCACGCGAAGCGGAGCTCTGCTACGCGATTCTGGCGCTGGTCACCGATTACGATTGCTGGCATCTAAGTGAGAAAGAAGTAGATATCGGCGATGTCATTCAGGTGCTTGGCGCGAACGTTACCACCGCGCGCGCCGCGCTGAGCCATCTGGCCGCGAGGCTGGCCGTGAGCACGCGTAGCTGCAGCTGCGCCCAGGCGCTCAAGGGCGCGATCGTCACCGAGCGCTCAGTAATTCCGCGCCAGACCCGCGCCGCGCTGGATCTCCTGATCGGCAAATATTTGTAGTGCGGGCTGGTTGGCGAACTGAAGCAGATATTCAAACTCCGAGGGAGTAACAGGCGTTGGCGCAGCTTTTGTCGGAACGGGGCGGTGCGCCGGCATGAGTATCGTGGTGGTGGGAACCGTGGGCTACGACACGATCGAGAGTCCCGCCGGCTCTCGCCACAACGTCCTGGGTGGCTCGGCGACGTACTTTGCCCTGGGCGCGGGCTTCTTCTGGCCGGTCAGCCTGGTATCCGTGGTTGGGCGTGACTTTTCTTCGGATCATCGTCAATGGTTGGCCGAACGCAATGTCGATCTGCGCAACTTGGAGGTTCGCGAGGGACCCAGCTTCCGCTGGCGCGTGCGCTACGAGGCGACCGCGGCGCGCCGCCAGACGTTGGCGCTAGAGCCTGGCGTTTTCGCCGATTACCAGCCTCGATTGCTGCCCGACCAATGTCGCGCCGACCATCTTTTCCTGGCCGGCTTGGCCCCTGCCATGCAGGCTTCGGTGCTCAGCCAGACCCATAGCCCGCGGATTGTCGCCGCCGGTACCATCGCGCATTGGATCGTCGATTTTCGCGCCGAGCTGCTCCGCGCCCTGGCGGATCTCAACCTGCTGTTTCTCAACGAAGAAGAGGCCCTGCTGCTGGCGGATGACAGCAGCCTGCTGCGCGCCGGCCGGGCCCTTCTCAGCCGCGGCCCGCAAGTAGTGGTGATTACGCGCGGCGAGCACGGCCTCTGGCAATTCAGCCCCGATGGTGTCTTTGTCGCACCGGCCTGGCCGCTCGAACAGAGCGTCGATCCCACTGGTGCTGGCGATACCTTTGCCGGCGCCTACGTGGGTTATCTGGTGCGTCAAGGGAAGCTGGCGCCGGCAATTTGCCGCCCGGCTGCTATATATGCCAGCGTGCTCGCCTCCTTCGCGGTCGAAGCCTTTGGTTGTGAGCGACTGCTGAGCTTGACTTGGCAGGAGATCGACCAGCGTTACCGCGACTATCTGGCGCTGACCGACCAGCATCGGCCGCGCTGGACTTCGCCCTGACGAACCGTGGCGGTCGTAGCTAGTTGGGCCGGGCGCGGAAAAATTCAATCGGTGTGCGCATCGGCCGCAGCTTGCCACGGGCAAAGCCGGCCCCCACCTTGATTTTCCCCGGGGAATAGGAGGGCTGAAGCAGGCTGCGTGGACTTTTTTGCCCGCGTGCTGGACAAGCCCGCAAGGCTCCGAAAAGATATAGCGGTTTGGCACCAGGGCTGTATGCGCGTGGCCCGACTGGCCAGGGTGGTCCGTGGCTGTCCTGACGGGAAGGACGCGGGCAAAGGAGTCAGGATGAACATCGCCATTATCGGTACCGGGTATGTGGGGTTGGTCACGGGAACCTGCTTTGCGGAGGGCGGCAACGAAGTAGTTTGCGTCGATATCGACCGCGCTCGCATCGCGGGGCTGCGGGCGGGCGAGGTCCCCTTCTATGAGCCTGGGTTGCAGGAACTAGTGCGGCGCAATCAGCGTGAAGGGCGCTTAAGCTTCATGACGGAGTTGGTGCCGGCGGTGCGTCAGTCGATGATCACCTTCATCACCGTCGGCACGCCGATGGATAGTTCCGGTGCGGCCGACCTCAGCGCCGTGATGGCGGTGGCACAAGAGGTTGGCGCGGCCATCCAGGGCTACCATATCGTGGCGGTCAAGAGCACCGTGCCGATAGGAACCGGAGACAAGGTCGAGGCCCTGGTACGCAGCCACACCAGCGCTCATTTCGACGTCTGCTCGGTTCCTGAATTTCTCAAAGAGGGCTCCGCGATCGAAGATTTTACCCGTCCCGACCGGGTAATTATCGGCAGCCAAAGCGATCGCGCCACGGCTATCCTCAAGGAGCTGCACGAACCATTTGTACGCACTGACAATCCGATTTTGGTGATGGATCGGCGCTCGGCGGAGCTATGTAAATACGCCTGCAACTCGATGCTGGCCTTGCGCATCTCGTTCATCAACGAGATCGCTAACCTGTGTGAGGCGGCCGGTGCGGAAATCAGTCACGTCCGGCGCGGCCTGAGTTCGGACCGGCGGATCGGCTCCCATTTCCTGTTTCCCGGCATTGGCTACGGTGGTTCCTGCTTTCCCAAGGATGTTCAAGCACTGATCCACACCGCCAGCGAATACGAGCAGGAGTTCTCTCTGCTTAAGGCCGCCGAAGAGGTCAATCGACGGCAGAAAACCCTGTTGGTAGACCGCATCAAAGCCCACTTTGGTCACGATCTGAGCGGCCGTACCTTGGCGGTGTGGGGCTTGGCATTCAAGCCGCGCACCGACGACATGCGCGAGGCGCCGTCAATCACGATAATCGAAGGGCTGCTAGCGGCGGGGGCGACCATCGCGGCTCACGATCCGGAAGCGATGGATAATGCGCGCCGGATCTTCGGTGAGCGCATTACCTACCACACGATCAATTACGACGCGCTGCGGGGCGCCGACGCGCTGCTCGTCCTGACCGAGTGGAACGAATTCCGCCAACCCAATTTCAACCGTTTGCGAGAGCTGCTCAAGCAGCCGGTTATTTTCGACGGCCGCAACCTGTACGATCCGGCCCTGATGCGCGCACTCAACTTTACCTACTATTCGGTGGGACGTCACCCGATCTAAGGGGTCCGATGGCAATCTTGGTCACCGGCGGTGCCGGCTTTATCGGTTCGCACACCGTCGACGCGCTGGTGGCGCGCGGAGAAGAGGTGGCGGTGCTGGACAATCTGTCCTCGGGCAAGCGCGCCAATTTGAATCCGCGCGCACGCTTCTACCACGCCGACTTACGCGAGCCAGCCGCGCTGGCCACGGTGCTTGAGCGCGAGCGGCCGGCGGTGATTTTCCATTTCGCGGCCCAGATGGATGTGCGCCGCTCGGTCGCCGATCCGGCCTTCGATGCCCAGGTCAATCTAGTCGGAATGCTCCATCTGATGGAGGCGGCGCGCGGGCAAGGCCTCAAGCGAATAATTTTTTCCTCCACCGGTGGCGCCATCTATGGCGAGCAGCTCCGCTTCCCCTGTGATGAAACCCATCCCTGCCGCCCGCTTAGCCCCTATGGCATCGCCAAACTGGCCACCGAGCACTACCTCGAATTTTATCGTCTCGAATACGGGATCGATTTCACCGCCCTGCGCTATGCCAACGTCTATGGTCCGCGCCAGGATCCCCACGGCGAAGCAGGGGTGGTGGCGATTTTCTGCGGCCGTCTGCTGGCCGGCCTGCCCTGTACGATATACGGCGATGGCGCCCAGACCCGCGATTACGTATATGTCGGCGACATTGTGCGTGCCAACTTGGCGGCGCTCGACCACAGCGCGAGCGGCAGCTTCAACGTCGGTACCGCTGTGGAGACCGACGTCAACGGACTCTACGCAATGGCGGCCGCAATCGTGAGAAGCAGTGCGGTCGCACTCCGGGCGCCAGCTCGCCCCGGCGAGCAGCGCCGCTCGGTGATCGACGCGGGCCGGGCGCGACGGGAGTTAGGATGGGAGCCGCAGACCAGTTTGGCGGAGGGTCTGCGCCAAACTCTGGAATATTTCCGCGGCCGCTCGCCGGTGCCGGGTAGTGCGGCGCGCTCTTAGCTGTCACAATGTGGAAAGGCGAGCAGGGTCGTGCTGGGCGCAACGCCCATGCGAGCCTGCGCACGAAACTTCGGAGCGGTTGGGACGCGGGCAGATTCTTAGATGACCAAGTGTGAACTGCTGCGCAATTTTTCCATTATCGCGCATATCGACCATGGTAAATCCACCTTGGCGGATCGACTGCTGGAGCGCACCGGCGCGCTCAGCCAGCGTGAAAGCCGGGAACAGTACCTGGACTCGATGGATCTGGAGCGCGAGCGCGGAATCACCATCAAGGCCCGCGCGGTACGCCTAAGCTACCAGGCGCGCGATGGCAACAATTATACGCTTAATCTCATCGATACTCCCGGCCACGTTGATTTCGCCTATGAAGTTTCCCGCAGCCTGGCCGCCTGCGAAGGGGCTTTGCTGGTGGTGGATGCCAGCCAAGGGGTGGAGGCGCAAACGCTGGCCAACGTTTACCTGGCCTTGGATAACGGTTTGGAAATCGTGCCGGTAATCAACAAAATCGATCTGCCCGGTGCCGATGTCGAGCGCACAAAGCGCCAGATCGAAGAGGTCATCGGGTTGGACGCCTCCGAGGCCATTCTAGCCAGCGCCAAAGAGGGAGTGGGAATCGACGAGGTGCTGGAAGCGGTGGTTCATCGCTTTCCCTCCCCGCCCGACCGTCATCGGGCGCCCTTACGCGCCCTGATCTTCGATAGCTGGTACGATCCCTACGAAGGCGCTATCAGCTTGGTTCGCGTGGTCGACGGCGAGCTGCGAAAAGGTGCCCGCATTCGCCTGATGGGAACCGCCAAGGAGGGCGAGGTCAGCCGCCTCTCCTATTTCACGCCTCACGAGCAGGCCACCCAAGTGCTGGGCTGCGGCGAGGTTGGAATGGTGGTGGCGGGTATCAAGACCGTCGCCGATATGAGGGTGGGCGACACGGTAACCGATGCGCTCAACCCCGCCGCCAGCGCGCTGGCGGGCTTTAAAGAACTCAAGCCGATGGTCTTCGCCGGGCTTTATCCCACCGAGGCCAACCAGTACGGCGCGCTGCGCGATGCTATCGAAAAGCTTAAATTGAACGACGCCAGCCTGATTGTCGAGCCCGAAACCTCTCAAGCCCTGGGCTTTGGCTTTCGCGCCGGGTTTCTAGGCCTGCTGCACATGGAGATAGCCCAGGAACGGCTGGAGCGCGAGTTCGGCCTGGACTTGATTATCACCGCACCTACCGTGGCCTACCGGGTGGTGTTGGCCAATGGCGAGCGGCTGATGATCGATAATCCGGCGCATCTGCCCGATGAGGGGCAAATCGAAGCCATTGAGGAACCCTTTATCCTGGCTGCCATCCACATGCCCGACGAGTTCGTTGGCGCGGTGATAGGCCTGTGCGAGGATAAGCGGGGGGTGCAGCACGATCTGCGCTACCTCGGCGTCAATCGAGTAATTCTGCGCTACGAACTGCCGTTGGCCGAGATCGTCTTCGATTTTTACGATCGGCTGAAGTCAGTAAGCCGCGGCTACGCTTCACTTGACTATGAATTTCTGGACTTTCGCCCCGAACCTCTGGTTAAACTCGACATACGAATCAACGGCGAGCTGATCGACGCTTTGTCGATTATTGTACATCGGGATAAAGCCTACGAACGAGGGCGAGCATTATGCCAGAAGATGCGCGAAGTAATCCCGCGCCAGATGTTCGAGGTTGCTATCCAGGCCGCGATTGGGGCCAAGGTGATTGCCCGCGAAACGGTCAAGCCGCTGCGCAAAAACGTCACTGCCAAGTGCTACGGCGGTGATATTACGCGCAAGCGCAAGCTGCTGGAGAAACAAAAAGAAGGCAAAAAGCGAATGAAGCAAGTTGGACGGGTCGAAATTCCTCAGGAGGCCTTTCTCGCCTTACTCAAGGTGGGAGAATAACTTACGTGGCTGGACCGCTGCACAATCCCGCAACCCCCGCCCAAGGGTTTCAGTACGAGCCGCCGCCGCGCGCTAAATCGGCGGTGCGCGAGTACGCCGAGGCGCTGGTTATCGCCATCGTCCTGGCCCTGGTCATCCGGACCTTTTTGGTCCAGGCTTACAAAATCCCCTCCGGTTCGATGGAGCCCACGCTGTTGATCGGCGATCATATCCTGGTCAACAAGCTGGCCTACGGCCTGCGCCTGCCCGATTCTTTTTTCGGTCTCCAGCCCTTGGCCGGCACCGTCCCGTATGGCAACTACCTGTTCCGATTGGAGCCGATCCATCGCGGCGATGTGATTGTGTTTGTGTTTCCGCCCGATCCGACCAAGGATTTCATCAAGCGTGTAGTCGCGCTGGCCGGTGACACGGTGGAGATTCGTGGCGCGTCGGTGATCCTCAACGGTAAGCAAGTGACTCAACCCCATGCTTACTACGAGCCGGGCACCGATCGGAGCGCGATGATCGCGCCACGTGACCATTACGGGCCGGTGACCGTGCCCACGAACGAGATTTTCGTCATGGGGGACAATCGCGATCGTAGTTACGACAGCCGCTTTTGGGGCTTTGTGCCCGATCGTAACGTCGAAGGGCGGGCAGTGGTGATATACTGGTCGTGGGATTCCGAAAGTTCCTCCTGGCTGCCGATACGCTGGCGCCGTTTCGGCAAAATTATCCATTAGGCGTTACACAGGGAGGTGGTCGTGGACGAGGATGGCGGAAACGCGGCGAGCAATCGGATCGAGGCGCTTTTAACCCAGCTCAGCTCGCGCTTTGAGTTGGTGGTCGAAGTGGCGGCCGGCTTTGGCGGACGGCTGGACCAGTTGCGCGAGGAGATGGTCTCCCAGTTTGCCGAGGTTGGACGGCAGGTCCGCTTTCTAGCCGACCGGATAGCCGACAATCAGACCGGCCTTGAGTCGATGCGCGGAGAGCTCGCACTTGAGATGGTCCGCCTCAACGAGGCGTTGGGCGCGGCCCGCATCCAGCTCAAGCAGGATCTCAACGGAATCGAGGAACTGCGCCGGGCGGTCCAGGACCTTGGCTCGGCGCGCCCGGCGGCTGAACTAAGCCGCGGGATGGAAGTGGTTCGCCGCAGATTGAGCGAGGATCTGGACAAACGCGCCGCCGAACTGCGACGCGAAATCGGCGCCCGGCTGGATCACCTGACCCGCGCCGTAAGCGGGGAGCGAGGCGGTAGCGCCGAGCGCAAAAACGCGTTGAGCGTTGCGGAAGGTGCGATGGGTGATTTGCAAACTGAAGTCAAAACGACTAACAAAAGCTTGGCCAACCTGCTGAAGAAATTCGAGCGCTTCGACGATCGGTTGACGGTGCAAATCAAGGATCAGGACCAGCGCTTACGTAAGCTGGAGCGGCGCGCCAAGGCCTGATTGCGCCCGCTTTCGCCTGGGCACGGGGACCGTTTGCTCCACCACGCGCTCACTGGGCGCTTACCCGGGGACAGCGCGTGAGATCATCTTTGCGCACTGGGTTGCCGCGCCCGGACATGATGGTCTGGTGATGCTGATAGCGTAACGAACGCGGTCGTCTTGTGATGGAGCGAGCAGCAACTGCGCGGCGAATTGCTGACTCCGCTGCTAGCCGGCCGAGGAACCACCGGCCTATCCACGGCGTGAATCTGGGTATCTGCTCTAGCTGTCCGCCGGCACCTCGGCGTCTCCCATCCGGCTCCTTTTTCGGAGCGGGTCACCAGGCGACGGACTCTACCTCAAATTGACGGAGTGTTCGGGGGGGCCGGGCCAGTGCCGTTAAGGATATGGTGAAGCCGCAGGTTGTGCCTGGGTGGCGGCGCGGAGGTGATGCCCCCTTGGGTGTTGAAATTGGCAGTGGCGGTTTGTATCCCCTGGGCGGCGATTGTCGCGGTTCCGGGATCCGGCGCAACCGGATTGGGTCGCTTCCGATAAGATACTACGCGGTGGGGTTTAATCCTTCTCGCGCGAGGGCTCCGACGCCAAGGCAGGTTCCTGCGCTGGCAATTGGGCTGGGTCGGTTTCACGCGCGGCGTGCTGTTCCCGCTCCTGCGAGGATTCTTGCTGAGCGGGCGCCCCATCGGTGCTTTGCTCGGCGGTTTCCTCGGCCGCTTGCTCGTGTGCGACAAGCGGCTGGATGGGAACCGCTTCAGGCGCAATCTCCTCGCCTGCGGCCTGCTCGTCCAGGCGCCGCTGTTCAGCCGTCTCGATCTGCTGCTCGACCTCGCGCAACTCGCTGAGATCGGGCAGGCTGTCGAGGTCCTTGAGGCCGAAAGTCTCCAGGAACTCGGGCGTGGTAGCATAGAGTTGAGGACGTCCTGGCGCTTCCTTGCGCCCGGCGACCCGAATCAGCCGGCGCTCCAACAGGCTGTCGAGCACGGCGCCGCTATCCACCCCGCGTAGCTGTTCGATCTCGGGGCGGGTAATCGGTTGGCGATAGGCGATGATCGCGACTGTTTCGAGGATCGGGCGCGATAGGCGCGGGGGACGCGCGGCGAGCAGCTTGCGCACCCAGGGCGCGTGCTCCTTGGCGGTGCGCAATTGATAGCCGCCGGCGACCTCCGCCAGCACGATCCCGCGCCCCTCGCGATTGCAGTCAGCGGCCAGTTCGGCCAGGGCTTGGCGTAACGCCTCTTTGGGTGCCTCGTCCAGAACCGCGGCCAAACGGTTGAGCGACAGTGGTTCCCCGGCCGCGAACAGCAGACTCTCCACCACCGCCTTCAAATTCTCGTCATCCACCGCGCGTGCTTACTCCTTGGGAGGCTGATTATACGCCAGCCAGATAGGCCCGAACGCCTGCTCCTGCCACACCCGCACGTGGGCGCGCCGGATCAATTCCAACAAAGCCAGAAAATAGGCCACCACTAGTGGTCGATCGCTCAGGTTCTCGAACAGCGCGGTGAATTCCAGGCGCGGATTGCGCTCCAACAGCCCTAGGATCACCGGGATACATTGGGCCACCGGAATGTCGCGCAGCTTAAGCTCGCGGGTGCCCTTCTGCTCGAGCCGGCGCAGCACGGCGCGCAGGGCTTCGATCAAGTCGAAGATCGAAACCTGGTAGGCCGCGGCTGACGGCGCCTCTTCGACCGGTTTTTCGCCCGCGGAGGCGAATACGTCCCGTCCCAGCAGGGGGCGCTCTCCCAACTTGAAAGCGGCTTCCCGATAGCGCTGATATTCGAGCAAGCGGGCGACTAAATCCTGCTTTAGTTCGTCTGCTTCGTCCTCGTCGCCCGGGCCCTGATGGGGCAGCAGGGCGAAGGACTTGATTAGTAACAGTGTGGCCGCCATCACCAGGTACTCGCCAGCGACGTCGAGGTTGAGCGAGTCCAACAGCTCCAGATACTCCAGGTACTGCTCGGTGACCACGCTGGCGGTCACCTCCTGCGGGTCGAGTTCGTTGCGCTTGATCAGATGGAGCAGCAGGTCCAGCGGACCCTCGAAGACGGGCAGGCGAAACCAGCGCCCGCTTTGCTCGGGCGGATTGGTGGGGTTGTCCTGGCTCACAGCAAAATCCTGGTGACCGCTCCAATGATTGGATTGATCACGCGGGTAAAAAAGTCGGTATAAAGCAGCACAAAAAGCAGGAGCAGGCCATAGGGTTCGAGGCGGGCGAACTTGCGCGCGAGCGACAGCGGAAGCAGCCCGACCAGGACTCGTCCGCCGTCCAGCGGCAGCAGCGGAAAGAGGTTGAAAATCCCCAGTGCCACGTTAACGATCACCGATGCCCGTAGCATCAAAATCAGCGGCACCACTACCGCGCGCGGGCTGTCGGGGCCCAATTGCGCTGCCAGGTAGCGGGCCCCGATCCCGCTTAATGTGGCCAACACCAGGTTGGTCAGCGGTCCCGCCACTGCCACCGCGACCATGTCACGCCGCGGATTGCGTAGACGGCGAAAATCTACCGGCACGGGCTTGGCGTAACCGAATACCGGCAAATGCACCGCCATCAGCAGGATGGGCAGGACCACCGTGCCGAACGGATCGATATGGGAGAGCGGGTTAAGCGTCAAGCGGCCGGCGCGCTGGGCGGTATCATCCCCCAGCCGCTGCGCAACCACCCCGTGCATCACTTCGTGCAGCACGATCGAAAACAGCGTAGGAAGAGCCCAGATCGACAGTTCCAGAACAAAGCGAGAAAGATCGAACGATGCCATCAGGTTTAAGACGATACCTTATCCAGCCGAGCACGTGGATGAAAGCTGCGATGGGCTTTGCGCAGATGGGCAGTGCTCAGATGGGTATAAATTTGGGTGGTCGAGATGTCGCTGTGGCCAAGCATTTCCTGTACCGCGCGCAAGTCGGCGCCATTCTGTAGCAGGTGGCTGGCAAAGGAATGGCGCAACATGTGTGGGTGTACCCGCAGTTGGCGCGGCAGTCGGCCCGCCCAAGTATTGAGATTTTTGAAAAATGCTTGGCGGGTTAGCGGCCGCCCGGCGCGCCCCACGAACAGGAACGGGCTTTGCCGCTGCCCGAGCAAGGCCGCGCGCCCACTCTCCAAGTAATGAGTTAAAGCCTGTCGGGCGCGCTCGCCGAAGGGCACTAACCGTTCCTTGGCTCCCTTACCGACCACCGCCAGCAGCCCGCTGCGCGCATCGAGCGCCGCCAGTGGCAGGCGGACCAATTCCGACACTCGCAGCCCGCTGCCGTATGCCAGCTCCATCATCGCCCGGTCCCGTGAGCCGCGTGGAGTAGTCGGATCGATCACGCCGATCAAGGCCTCGATCTGCGTCGTACTCAAAGTGTGCGGCAGCGGCCGTGCCATTGGCCCCAGCTTTATCTCAAGGGTTGGGTCCTGCTCCAGGATGCCCTCGCGCAGCCATTCCTTGACCAGGTTGCGAATCGTGGTCAAATGGCGGCGCTGGCTGGTACGACCCAAACCCTGTTCGGCCAGCGCCTCCAGGTAGTCAAGCATCACCAGCGCGTTCAATTGCGCAGGGGTAATCTCGCGCTCGCGACAAAAGGCGCTAAAGCGCTTGAGGTCCCGCCGGTAAGCGTCAAGCGTATTGTCAGCCAGACCGCGCTCGACGCGCAAACCTTCCAGATGGCGGTTGGTTGCTCGCTCCCACTGCTCGGATGGGTTCATGCGGCGGGCTCCGAGGTAGTCTCGGTCTGGGTCGCCGGTTCGTCCAGAGCGCCAAGCAGGGCGGTGCGAATTTTGTCCAACTGCTTGGGCTGGGTGATTTTGCCGTTGTTTTGCTGGCTTACGTAAAAAACGTCCAGTGCTTGATCGGCGTTGGTCGAGATGCGCGCCAAATGAATCTTTAGTCCCAGTTCCGACAGACAGTGGGTGATGGTAAACAGCAGACCCACCCGGTCCTGGGTGAACACGTCGATCACGGTATGGCGATCGGAGATGGCATTATCGATGGTGATTTCGGTCGCCACCCGCGAGACAAACCGCCGCCCGCCGCCAGCGGCGGCCGGGTGGTTGCGTGCCACCAGGTCATCGATCGGCATCGTGCCGAATAGTACCGCCTGCAAGTCGCGCTCAATCCGCAACCAACGTTCCTCTTCCATCGCCATTACGGCGCCGCCGCCCAGATGGGAGAGGCGAAAGCTGTCCAGCACAATGCCATCGGCACGGGTAGTGATTCGGGCCGACAGGATGTTGAGACTGTTGGCCGTCAGTACGCCCGCGATCTTAGAAAAAAGCCCGTGCTGATCCCGCGTCACCACGGTGAATTCGCTGAACTCACGGTCGGGAAAATGGCGCTGATGGCAGATCAGGGGTTCCTCGCGCAGTCGCTGCATGAGGCTCAGATGCAGGGGCACATCCTGACGGGGGGTGATAAGAAAATATCGGTCAGGCATCTGGCGCAGGAAGTCCTCCAATTCGCGATTGCCGGCCAGTTGCAAGCGCAACTCGTCTTTAGCTAGTTGCACTTCGCGCGCGGGATCGACCGCCTCGCGGTCGCCCTGTTCCAGCAACTTGAGGGCACGCATGTAGAGGTCGCTGAGCAGCAAATCGCGCCAGTTAGTGTAAACCTTGGGTGCTACTGCGCGCATGTCGGCGAAGGTCATCAGGTAGAGTTCCTTGAGCCGGTCGATGGAGCCCACGCCGCGAGTAAATTCCGCGACCGATTGATGGTCGTCGATGTCGCGCTTTTGCGCCACCTCGGACATGTAAAGGTGGTGGCGGACCAGGAACACGACGGTGTCGACCTCCGTTGGCGCCAGCCCCAAGCGCTGGGCGACCTCACGTGCCAGCAGCGCGCCCCGTTCGTGATGGTCGTGGCCGTGCCCCTTTCCGATGTCATGCAGGAGCAGGGCCAAGTAGACCAATGCAACCGTATCCAGCGCGCGCGCCACCTCGGTGAGTAGCGGCAGGGTGGTCTTGGAGTCGCCCGCGCGCAACCGCTCCAACTCGCGGATCGCGATAAGCGAGTGCCGATCGACGGTGTAGATGTGATAGAGGTCGTGCAAGACGCGGGCGTAGAGATTGCCGAACTCGGGAATCAACGCGCCCAGCACGCCCGACCGATGCATTGCTTCCAGCGTATCGGCTACTCGCTGGCCGCCTTGTAAGATTGAGATCAGGGCCGCGCCAAAGCGCGGATCGGCGCGGGTCGTGTCGTCGATCAGGCCCAGGCTGTCGCGCACCAGCTGGTAGGTGCTGCCCGACAACTCGACTCCGTGAGCTTGGCAATCGGCGTAGATCGTTACCAGGTTGAGCGGATCGCGGCGAAAAAAGTCGCTCTGGGCCACGGCCAGAAGTTTTTTCTGAATCACCACGCCCGGGCGAATTTGGCGCACCAGGCCGCGTCGGAAGAAGCCCGTCTCGGGCTCTTCGGTCACTCGCGCGATCAGGCCTTCGGCGAACATGTGAATCACGCTGGCCTGCTGGTAGTAGGCTTGCATCAGAGCCGCGCTGGCGCTCAGGCCCGGGCCGGCGCTGAAGCCAAGCACAGGAGCCAAGTCTTCCTGGTACTGAAAGGTGAGCTGATCGGTATGGCGGCCGCTGACAAAGTGCAGCGAATTGCGCAGGCGCCACAGAAAATCGCGCGCCGCTAGCACCTCGGCCAACTCGGCTTGGCTGATTACCGCCTTCTGGACCAATTCCTCCAAGGCGCGAACCTTGTACTTGACCTTGGCCAGCCAGAGCGCGGTGTGAAGATCGCGCAAACCCCCTTCGCCTTCCTTGAGTTGGGGTTCGAGCAGGTAGATGGTATCGCCGTAACGAGCCTGGCGCTGGCGGCTCTCCTCCAGTTTGGCCTTGAAGAACTTGCCTTGATTACGATTGAGGATGTCGTCGTTGAGGGCCTGGTTGAAGTCCTCCAGCAAGCGCCCGTCTCCGGCCAAATAGCGGCAATCCAGCAGTGCGGTTTTTTCCTTCAAGTCGCTATCGGCAATCCGCACGCATTCGCGCACGTTGCGCACGGCATGGCCCACCGCCAAACCGGCGTCCCACAGCGCGTGCAGGATGGTCTCGGCCACGATCTCCACGTAGGGACCGGGCTTCCATTCGTGCAAAAACAACAGGTCGATATCCGAGCACGGGTTGAGCTCGGCGCGCCCATAACCGCCGCGCGCAAACACCGCCATTCGCTGGGTTAGGCGAGGAAAACGACCGCGATACTGGGCTTCGCCATGCATACACAAGGCGCGGACGATAGCGTCCATCGCGGCGCTAAGGGCGGCAACGATTTCGCTGCCACTGGCGCCGGCGAAATGGCGCTCCTTGAGCCCCTCGCGCGCCATCTTCCAGCGCTGGCTGACGACCTGGCCCGGGCGCTCGCTCTTCATGCGCTCGAGCAACTCAGCTTCATCTAGCAGCCAAGCCGGTGGTGCGCTTGCGCCAACGGGGGGACCTTCGGAATGTGGGTTCACAACGCTCCGGCGCTTTGGTTTTGATTAAGATATTGCACGATGGTCTGAGCCAGTCCGTCGACCAAAGCCTGCTGATAGGTGGGATCCATCAAGTGCGCGGTCTCGCGCGAGTTGGATAAAAAGCCGCCTTCCACCAACACCGCTGGCATTGCCGCCCCAACCAAGACGTAAAAGGGGCCACGATGGGCCCCCAGCCCGTGAATCTCGGGGCCAAATTGGGCCCTTAGCCGGTCCACCGCCGCTGCTTCCATCCCGGTGGCCAAGGCTGAAGATTGAGTGGCTTTATATTCCTGGCGCAAATCACTCAGAATGTAATCGAGCCCGCCATTTGCAGGCACCGTGTCCTGGCCCCGGTTCTCCATCCGCGCCAGGCGCAGGGTCGCTCGGTCGGTCGTGTTGTTGAGGTAGTATACCTGGAGGCCAGCGGCATTGGGATTGGGGCTCCAGTTCAAGTGGATGGAAACAAACAGGTCGGCGCCGGCGCGATCGGCGATCGCTGTGCGGGCGGGTAAACTCAGATAGCGATCGTCGTCGCGGGTAAGCAAGGTGCGCACGCCGCGCTGCTTGAGCGCCACGGCCAATTTGCGGGACAGAGTCAGCGCGAGGTCCTTTTCGAGCAGCCCGTTGGCGGCACGGGTGCCGGGGTCAAAGCCGCCGTGGCCAGGGTCGATCACAACCAGCGAAGCGCCAGCCGGTTGGTTCAGTAGCGGAGTAAATGGTAGCGTCGCCGCACGCTCCGGCGAAGCGGCGGGGCCCAGCCGCAGGTGCCTCAGGGCTGCCGCCAGGTCGATTGCGGCGTGGGCGGGGGCCAGCGCTACCAACAGATGGTTGCCGCGCAACCCGGCCGCATAGGCGCATTCACCACTGACCGCGAGCTCGATTTCGCAGCCGGTTGTGCTCTCGATCGTGCGCAACGTGCTTAACGGTGCAGGTTCGGCGCCAAACAGAGGACGCACGGGTAGGGCAAGATGGACCTGGGGTAGGGTGATGCGAAGTTGGCCGTGGGCGTGGGACAAATGCCAAGGTGCAGGAGCGCTGAGGAGGAAATCAAGCAGGACCGCGGACTGGGCTTGACGGGCCTGCACGGCGAGCAGGGTGGTGGCGCGGGCGGGGTTGGGGCTGGCTAGGCCCAGCCCCAACCCCGCCAGGAGGAGGAAAGGGAGAAGCGTCCAACGGGCGCTCCTCCCTTTCCTCCTGCCTGCTTCGTCTTTTCCCATCCCCACCGCTCCTCACAAGCCTGTAGTTGCCGCGCTTCAGCCGCCGCGCGGGCCCAGCAGTTTAACCAAGCGAGCCAGTTCGTTAAGTGCGTCAAGTGGCGTGAGTGTCTCGGGTATGGTTTGTCGAAGATCTGCCAGCACACGCTCTTCGGCGCTCGAGAACAGCCCGAGTTGCCGTCCTGAGCTGCTGGGGCGTCGCTCGCGTGCCAGCCGGGCGCGGCCGTCGGCATCCAATTCGCTGTTTTCTAGATTGGTCAGGATCTCAGCGGCGCGCTCAATCACGGCGGGGGGCAGACCAGCCAGTCGCGCCACTTCCAGACCGTAGCTGCGGCTGGCGGCGCCTTCGGTTACCCGGCGCAGAAAGATGACCTCGCCGTTCCATTCGCGCACCGCCATGCAAAGATTCTTGACCCGCGGCCGCTCCCGCGCAAGGTCGGTGAGTTCGTGAAAATGGGTTGCAAACAGCACTTTGGCCTGGGTGTGGTCGTGTAGATACTCGGCTACTGCCCAGGCAATCGCCAGGCCGTCGAAGGTGCTGGTGCCGCGTCCGACCTCGTCCAGTAACAGCAGGCTACGCGCGCTGAGTCCCGACAGCAGGCGTCCGGTTTCGCGCATTTCCACCATGAAGGTCGATTCGCCCCGCCGCAGATCGTCGCGCGCGCCGATACGGGTGAAGAGGCGATCTACCAACCCTATTCGGGCCTGGCTGGCGGGCACAAAACTGCCCGCGTGGGCCATGATGACAATCAGCGCGACCTGGCGCAGATAGGTCGATTTGCCTGCCATGTTGGGACCTGTAATGAGCAGTAATTGGCGCTCGGCAGGATCGAGTTCGACGTCGTTGGGAACAAATTCGCCCCGATGCAGCCCCGCTTCGAGCACCGGATGGCGGCCGTCGCGAATACTGATCACCGCTTCGGAGTTCATCGCTGGCCGCACATAGCCCCGCCTCCGTGCCACCTGGGCCAGCGATACTAGGGCGTCCAGTTCGCCCACCGCGCTAGCGCTACGCTTAAGGCTCGCTCGCGCTCCCGCGATTTCTCGCAGCAGTTTGAAGAACTGCTCGCTTTCGAGCTCCTTCAGCTCCGATTCTGCGCTTAGGATCTTACCTTCCAGCTCTTTCAGCTCTGGGGTAGTAAAGCGTTCGGCGCCGACCAGCGTCTGCTTGCGCTCGTAATCTGATGGTACGCGCTCCAGATGTGCCTTGGTCACCTCCAGGTAATAGCCAAACACCTGGTTGTAGCGGACCTTCAGCGAAGGGATGCCGCTGCGCTCGCGCTCGCGCGCCTCCATTGCCGCGATAACGCCGCGAGCGTCGGTGCTAAGCGCGCGCAACTCGTCGATCCGGGCGTCGAAATTTGCCCTAATCACGTTGCCCTCGCGCAGGTTGAGCGGCGGAGCGTCGGTTATTGCGGCTTCGATCTTTTCCGCCAGCTCGGGCATCGGGTCGAGTGCCTGCGTCAAGTTGATTATTTCATCCGAAGTGAAATTGGCGCAGGCCTGTTTGAGATCGGCCATGGCACGCAAGGCCCGGGCCAGGTTGAGGCAGTCGCGCGGCCCCGCGCGCAAGCTGGCGATGCGTCCCACCAGCCTTTCCAGATCGCCGATCGAGCCCATCGCAGTCAGCGCGTCCGCGCCCAGGTCAGCCTCGAACAGCTCTTCGACCGCGTCCTGGCGCCGCGTGATCGCGGCTAGATCAAGCAGCGGGTAGAGTAACCAGGAAGCGAGCACGCGCGCTCCTGCGGCGGTTCGGGTTTCGTCCAGCACCGCGAGTAGCGAGCCGGCGCGGCTGCCCTCACTGGAGCGTATCAGTTCCAGGTGGGCGCGACTGGTTTCGTCGATTTCCAGATGTTCGCTGGCCCTGTATCGCTGCGGCGCGCCCAGATGGGAGAGTTCCTGGCCGAAAGTCTGCTCCAGGTAGAGCAGCGCCGCCGCCGCGGCTTGGCGCAAATGGCTTTGGTCGAGGCATGCCATTTCCTGGGCGCCGACCCGGCGCGCTAGCACTTCGTCAATGTGCTGGGCGGTAAGTTGCTCGGGCTTAAGGCGGCTCAGAGGAAAGCCGCTTAGCTGGTCGGCCAATGTTGCTCCGACACTATGAGCTAGTACGATTTCGCGCGCTGCCAACCGCTTTAATTCCTCAAGCAGGCTGGATGGGTTGGTGAAATCGGTAATCCTGAACTCGCCGGTGGAGATATCGATGGCAACCAGCGCGAGGCGCTCTTGCGCCGTCGCCACCGCGCACAAATAGCTCTTTTCGTCAGCGGTGAGCACCAACTCGTCATTGACGGTGCCGGGGGTGATGATGCGCACTAGCTGACGCGTCATCAGGCCCCGCGTGCCGGAGCTTGGAGTCTGTTCACAGATCGCCACCTTGCGCCCGGCTTTGAGCAACTTGGCGATATAGGGTTGTGCTGAGTGGTAGGGGACACCGCACAGCGGCGCACCCTCGCGCGAGCGCGCAGTCAGCTGAATGTCCAGGATGCGCGAGGCGATTTCGGCATCCTCGAAGAACATCTCGTAGAAATCGCCGAGGCGAAAGAACAGGATGGCGTCGGGAACCTTCTCCTTGATTCCCAGATACTGCGCCATTACTCCTGTGGGCTTAACAGGCACGCTGGCGGCTAACGATACCCGCCGCCGCGCCCCCGCGCAAAGCGCAGGGGCATTTTGGTGGCGGTGGCCGCGGGTCGCCCAGTTTGCTTTCCGTGCGTGCCCCATTATTGTGGGCCAAATTGGACAGCCGATCCGACCGGCGCGATGCACCTGAGAGGAGCGTTACCAATGTCTCAACTCAAAGTAAGCTTTGCCTGTGGGCTATACGACCGGATGCTGGCACTTTACACGGGCGAGGTCCGGCCGGTGGGTATCGATCTCAATTTCCTGGCAATCGATTCGCCGCGCGACATCTTCGATCGAATGGGGGGCGGGCTGGAGTTCGACGCCTGCGAAATGTCCAGCTCCGAGTACATCAGCCGCCTAGCCGGTGGCGATTGTCCATTGGTCGCCATTCCGGTGTTTCCCTCGCGGGTCTTTCGCCACAGTTTTATCTGCGTCAATCGCAAGGCGGGCATCAAGAGCGCCAAGGATCTAGAGGGTAAGCGGGTGGGGGTGCCACTGTACACGATGACAGCGGCGGTATTTATTCGCGGCCTGCTGCAGCACGAATACGGCGTCGATCTGTCACGTATCCAATGGGTGCAAGGCGCGATCAACAGCGCCGGCGCCCACGGCAGGCCCTCTGCGCCGCCGCTGCTGCGCCCGGTACATATCGAGATCAACGACAGCGGTAAATCGCTCAACCAATTGCTGGTCGAGGGCAAGATCGACGCCATTGCCGGTACCAGCGTGCCGGCCGCGATCCGTACCAATCCCGACATCGTGCGCCTGTTCCCCAACTACCGCGAGGTTGAAAAGCAGTATTACAAGCGCACCGGAATCTTTCCGATCATGCATCTGGTGGTGATTCGGCGCGAGCTTTACCAGCAGCATCGGTTCGTCGCTTCCAGCTTGTACGAAGCGATGTGTGATGCGAAAAAGATTGCGCTTTCCAAAATGCGCTATGCCGGTGCGACGCGCTATATGCTGCCATGGCTGTCGGATGATCTGGAGGAAATTGACCAGCTCTTTGGTGCCGATCCGTGGCCATACGGAATTGAGGCCAATCGGCCAACATTGGAAGCCCTGGTCAATTATCTGGTGGAGCAGGGATTGATCGACCGGCCACTGCCGCTCGATCAGATTTTCGTGCCAACCTACGGCGAGCGCCACGAGGGGCTATAGCCGGGAGCGCGCCCAAAAGGCGAGATCAAGTGGCGCGCCGGGGCTCCAGCCGACTCAGCCTAGGTGATGATGTCACCTGGCTGGGACGGAGATAATGACTGGGAACCAGGCTCTCGCCGTTGCCGCCGGGCGGTTGCCAATAAAGGTGCATCGAGGCACCGCCCCAGATGTTGCGTTGACCGACTAGAATCGAATGCCAGCCCGCACTCATTAAAATCTCGCCTTCGTCCGCCAACTTGGTCACGTCACCGGGATCGCGAATCACGGGATTGCCGTCGATGGAGAGCCAGCCGGCATCGTCGGCGGTAACCAGAAAGCGATAGCGACCTGCCACCGGAGCGAAAATCGAACCACTCCAGGTAACGCAGGAGGGATAGGGCAGGGAGCCCAGCGTGACTACGTTGTCAAAAGCGATTTGATGGTCGATTCGCACGATGTGTGGCGGGAACCGACCGGGCTCCAAGCCTTCGTAGTAGCGCCCCAACAATCCGTAGGGTTGCTTGAGGTTGGGGCGCATGAAGACAGCTCCGAACAGGGGTGGGATGAAGATTGCGATCAGGACGAGCGATCCCACACGGATCGGCCAGGGTGAGGACATGGAGCTTGCCGGCAAGTCTTGGCATAGCCACCAGCCCAGCGCCAGCCACACGCCCAAAAGGGGAAAAAGCTGGAGCGCGCCGGGCAGACCAGCCAGCTTGCCCAGGTTGAAGGCGACGGCATCGCCCACGATAGGCGGGCCACCGAAATAGGGACCCTTGTTGAACGCCAGGTCGCCTCGCAGATAAGCGGGCCACAGAAAATAACGCAGTGGGTTATCGTATTCGTAAGGCAGGTGTGGGTCGATCGCAGTTGCCATCAGCATAAAAAATACCGACAGCAAGGCCAGTGCGGTCCAAGGATAATCGAACGCCGCCGGCAAAGCGACCAGCACCAGGGCCATGAAGGGCAGGGCGGAAATCATGTGGCGCGGTCCGGTCGCGGTGCCGCCGCCCCAGTACACCACGGAATCGCCGTAGGAGCCGTTGAACAGGACGAAGGCGGTAATCATAACCAGCATCGCGATAAACTCGGCGCGCCAAGCCCGCAAGCGCCAGCAGTAGAGCAGGGCCGGAATCGTCAGCAGCATCACCGGGTTGCAGAAAAACAGGCCGCGCTGCGCCCCGAAGAGCACGTTCCAAAGAATTGACCAATGCGGATAAGTCACGCCTGCGAAGCCGACTTTTTGCGCCGCGAAGCGATCGCTGCCCGGCAGCATGTAGGCCTCGTAGCTGAGGAAGAAGGGGTTGGCGAAAGCCACATAATCATAGGCCGCCAACAGCAGTGCCATCGCCCCGGCTGCCGCAGAAAATATTCCAATCCTGCGCCAATCGCCTAATTTCCACAGGGCGTAAAAGCCCACCACCGCGGCCAGGATGGCGGTGGGATAGTCGCATAGCACCGACCAGCCGGCCAACAGCCCTGCCGCCAACGGGGCACCTAGTCCGTCCGCAGGTTCAGTGCGTACTAATAGATAGAAGGCTGCGAACACGCAGAAGGCGGCAATCGGCTCGGCGGTGAATTCCGTGGCATGGGGAAACATAATCGTGGCGAACATCAAAGTCAGCGCGACCATCACGGCGCGCTGCTGGCTGGCGCCAAGCAAAAGCGCGAAGCGATAAGCCAGCAGGCAGAGCAGAGCGCTTATCAGGCTGACCGACATGAGCGTGGTCAAATAGGTTGCCAGGGCCCAAAACCATGGTCCCGGCTTCATCAGTAGATGCATCGGGCCAGTCACCAAAACCCACGGGACCAGCCCGGTCAAGGCGCCGCCTGGTGCCTTGTTGGAGTAGATGTGCGAGCGCAGTTGGACGATATCGGCGGTGTTGAAGCCAGCGTACCAGTCTATCCATACCGTGCCGCGCTCGGTCAGGGCACGGATGAGATCGATGCGCGAGGCGGTGCTGTGATCAGAGGCTTGGTAGAAATAGGCGAAGCTCAGCATACACAACAGAAACAGTGCCACTTCAACCTTTCGGATTGGTTGCAGCGCTGGCCCAGCTTCAACCCCCATCGCTTTCATGTCGGTATCGCCAGCCGCCGGCAGTTTCGGCTTTGGGCTATCTTGACCCGGCGCGCCGGGTGCGCCTAGGTCGGGCGGGCCGCTCGATCCCGATTTCAGCGCGCGCGCGCGGTAGGCGATCACGAACAGCAGGATGGGGATGCCCAGCACCAGCAGAAACATGCTGGTGTTCCCGCTTTGCGGTGGCGGCGTGTTGGCCGCTCGCAGCGCATCGAGGTCGAAGAGCCGTGGCGTGGTCGGCGGCGGGGGAGCGACGGCGAGCGCACTGATGTGCCGGCAATCGACCTCGCCATCATTGGTGCTGCCGTAACCGCCCAGCCGACAGGCCAGATCGACGGTTGCGCCCGCTTTGCCAACCTTGAGATAAAAATCGACCGGCTGCCAATCGTTGGTGCCGTGCAGTTCCTGCGAGCTGACCCAATCCTGGAGCAGGGAAAGAGTCGCCCCGGTGTTGTTTGAGCCGACCTGGCGGGTGCGGAGATCGGCGCTGAAATGGTACCAGCCGGGGGTCAAGTGAAGGCGTTGCACCCAGCGTGCGTCGTTGGGTCGCTGGTTGATAATTATCAATTGGCCGTCGCTGCCCGGCAACCATTTGAAAATTGTCGCGCCCGCCATCCATCCATCAGGTTTCCAGTTCGCGGGGGCGCCACCCGAGCCACGCGACAAGTCACCGTTGACCACAGTGTTGGCGCCAAGCGCCGTGTGAGCTGAAAGGAGGGTTAGCGCTGTGAGCAGAATCAAAGGCGGAAGACGCGCTGAGGCACGGCTGTGGTGGTTGCCTGTTTTGAGCTGTAGGACTGGGATAAACTGACCGAACGCCACGGATTTTTTCTACAGGCTAGGCGCGAAAAGGGCAACCAACAGCCTCGAGGGGTCCGACTACGCAGTTTCCGGCTTGCTTAGACACAGATTAAGGTAAGTGGTTGGGCTTGAATTTCCACTATGCCCCCTATCGCTTGCCTTGGGCCGCAGCGCTGGTTTCGCTACCCTCCAAGACTGTGGAAAGCGCGACTCCGGTGGCTAGTCCTCTGGACGTGGCAGTGATTAACGGCCCCGCTCCGCTCATGCCCGCGCCAGACGCGCGGGCACGGCCCGCTACGCTCGGGCTGATGATGGGTCTTGCCCTGCTCACTTTAGTCGGTGGATGGCTGCGCTTTACGGCCACTAGCTTTGGCTGGCCCGACCATTATCGGCCCGATGAGGAATATATGATCTCGCGGGCGCTAGATTTCCAGAACGATTGGAATCCACATTTCGCCCTCTATCCCGCTGCTCAGATGTACGTCCAACATGCGGCGCTGTGGGGCTATGGCGCCCTGACCGGCCATCGGCACGATTTTCGTGCCGCCTACGGCGCCGATGCTCAGGCTCTAGCCTACCTGGTAGCACGCCGCGTCTCGGCCGCGATGGGCACGGCTACCATCCCCGTCATCTATTTAACCGCGGCCTACGGCTTCGGTATTCCGGCGGGGCTGAGCGCGGCGGCGATCCTGGCGTTTGCAACGCTCGCGGTGCGGGAATCCAAGTTTGCGACGACTGATAGCGCGACCGTGTTGTGGTTAACTCTGGCGCTGTGGTTTGTGTTCCGGATGGCGCGCCGCGGCCAACTCGCCGACTACGTGGCGGCCGGCGCTCTGACTGGGCTGGCGGTCGCCACCAAGTATCCGGCCGGAGCGCTGGTCGGTGGGCTTATCGTTGCGCACTTCGAAGCTCGCGCCGCCCATGGCCAATCCTGGCTGGGCGGGTTGATCTCCCCGCGGCTGTACTTTATGGGCCTGGTCTGTTTTCTGGTCTTCTTTTGCTCCACTCCCTATTTCTTTCTGGATTGGGCGCGCACGGTCGCCGACTTCAATTACCAGCGCGGCTACATTCTGTACGGCGTGCCCAATGCGCAAGCCGGCTATGGTTGGGGATGGCTGTGGCTGCATGCCATGCCCGACTCGTTGAGCTGGCCACTGCTGGCGCTGTTGGCCTTGGCGATGGCGTGGGCGGTGCTGCGTCCCCGGCCAGGGACCTGGGCGTTGATGGCATTTATCTGGCTGACTTTCCTGGGTATGACCCAAAGCCATTATGTCTTTTATCGCTACGTCATGATCCCGCTGCCCGCGATGGTGATTCTGGCCGGGGGGTTCGTCGCGGCCGTGCTTGCGCGCCTGCAGATGTGGGTTGGCACCCACCGCGCCGTGGCCGCCATTGTCTTGGCGCTGGCCGTCCTGCTTTCTCCCGCCGCGATCCGCGACGTACAGCTCGATCGCCTACTCGGGCGGTGCGATACCCGCTCTTTGGCACATCAATGGATCGACGCCCACGTTCCCCCCGGCAGCGTCATAGCGGCCACTGCTCCCACCACCCCATATGGCAAGCCGCCGCTTGAATGGGGGCGCTATCAAATCGTGCCGTTCGTGAACCTCGCGTTCGCACGTGCGCAAGGAGCGCGCTGGGTGATGTCTGACAGCTTCCCCCCGCTGGCTTATTACTCTCCTGGTCCCACTCCAGTGCAATTGGTCGAGCTCAACAGACACGCCATGTTGCGCCTGGACGAAAACCCGTTGGTTGCGGGTGCGCCCACTCCCGTCTTTGATCCCAACGATGCTTTCTATGCTCCGCTCGTTCACATTGACAGCATGACTCGGCCCGGGCCGCGAGTGCGGATATGGCAGCTGAATTAGCCGCGGTAGTTTTGGCCGGCGGACGCGGCTCGCGCTTGGGCGCGCCCAAGGCCGGCTTGCGCCTGGGCAACGACAGCTTACTCAGTAAAACGGTAGGAGAACTCAAACGAAACTTTGCCAAAATCATTGTCGTGGCGGCCGCAGCCCAGCTCGAGCAGCCTTGGTTGAAAGGGCTTGCCGGTGTGTCAGTTGTCTTCGACCCGAGCCCTTATCCCGGTCCGCTCTCGGCGCTTGGCCAGGGGCTGCGCGCTGCCCAGGCTTCGGTGGTATTCGCTTGTGGCTGCGATCTGCCCTTCCTGCGGGTCGAATTGGCGGCCGGCTTGTGCGCGCTGCTCGAACCCTCCGATCAGGCTGTGGCAGCGCAGGTGCAGGGACGACCGCAACCCTTGTGCGCGGCCTATCGCCGCTCCGATGCGCTGACGGCAATCGACGCGTTGCTGGCCGCCAAGGAGACCCGCCTGCGCGCCTTGCTGGAGCGGCTGGCGACACGCTGGCTCCGGGAATCCGAGCTTCGCGCGCTAGATCCGGAGCTTGCCAGCTTCTTCAATCTCAACACGGCGGAGGATTACCTGCGGGCGCAGGCTGTTCTGAATCGGTCGCGCCCCGCTTGAGGCACGTGCATCCGGCACAATTGGCGCGCGCCATCGGCATGGTATGCTAACGGCCCGATAGAGTGAGAATTTGGTGGATGGTCGAAGATGCAGCGCAAACTTGATGTCCGAACTGCGGGCGCATGCCCAGGGGCTGCAAACGCGTCGTCGGCGCCATCGCCATGCTCCAGCTTTGGCCCAGCTTTGCCTCAGAGCCAAAATGATAGTCTCTTGGACTGCTGCGCGCCCCGAGCAGCCCCACCTGATCATCGCATCAATGATCGAAGCTGGAGCCCATGTGACGCGGGCTTTCGCCGTCCAGGCGACGACCGCTTTACTAACGACATCGATTTCGCGGGGGTCCGCGCCGTGGCCGGATGGCTCGCTCCCAATCCTGGCGGGACTGGACCGATGATGGTGCTGGCGGTAATGCAAGGCGTAATCGACGGAGCGCGCTACCAGCTCGGGCTGGTGCCAGCGCAATAACTGGGTCTAAGAGGAGGGTTTCGAGGTCGTGCCATTAAACGGCGGGAGTAGCGCCGGTCCCTACCATGCGGTAGCTGACCCTCGAATCAACGATGAGCCTGAATAATCAATCTGGCGAAGGTTCCAAAGACAACAAGCGCACCCTGACCAACCTCCTGATTGGTCCGCCGCGCGATCTGCACGACCCCAATGTCTTCCATCGCTTGTCCCTGATCGCGTTCCTGGCTTGGGTGGGGCTGGGCTCCGATGGCTTGAGTTCTTCATGCTACGGCCCCGAGGAGGCCTTTTTGGCCCTGGGGCATCATCAATACCTGGCGGTGTTCATGGCGTTGATGACCGCGCTGACGGTCTTCGTCATCTCGGCTTCTTATTCCCAGACCATTGATTTATTCCCCAATGGCGGGGGCGGCTACCTGGTTGCCAGCAAATTGTTGGGTAGCCACCTGGGCCTGGTCTCGGGCTGTGCGCTGGTAGTGGATTATGTGCTGACGGTGGGGATTTCCATCGCCAGCGGCGCCGACGCGGTGTTCAGTTTCTTGCCGCCCAGCATCCTTCATTGGAAGCTGCTCTTCTGCCTGCTGATCGTGGTGCTGATGGTGGGAATGAACCTGCGCGGCATCAAAGAGTCAGTGATGACGCTGCTGCCGATCTTCCTGGCCTTCGTCTTGGTTCACGTCTTCATCATCGCCTATGCTCTGGTGTCCCGGGGGGCGGAATTGCCGATGGTGATGCGCGACGCCGTCGCGCAGGTCCACAGTGGGATCGCCAGCCTGGGATTCGTCGCGCTGGCGGTTATCTTCCTGCGCGCCTACAGCCTGGGCGGGGGCACCTACACCGGGATCGAGGCGGTTAGCAACGGCCTGCCCATTCTACGTGAACCGCGCACCGTCACCGGCAAACATACGATGATCTACATGGCGATCTCGCTAGCGTTCATCGCCGGCGGCATCCTGATCGGCTACCTGCTAGTCAACGTCGAGCCCGAGCACGGCAAGACCCTCAACGCAGTGATGTTTGAGCGGCTGGCAGGTGGTTGGCATCTGGGCGGCTTGCCGGTGGGTAGCGCCTTCATCACCTTCGCGTTGCTGACCGAGGGGGCGCTGCTGTTCGTGGCGGCGCAGACCGGCTTTATCGACGGCCCCCGTGTGCTCGCCAACATGGCCCATGACCGCTGGTTGCCGCGCCGCTTCTCCTATCTCAGCACTCGCTTGGTGACCCAGGACGGCGTGCTCGCGATGGGGCTGACGGCGGGGGTTATCCTGCTCGCCACGCGCGCCAGCGTGGACGTGCTGGTCGTGCTGTATGCAATCAACGTATTCGTGACCTTCACGCTTTCCCAGCTAGGGATGAGTGTGCATTGGTGGCAGAGCCGGCGCGCCGAGCGCGCCTGGCTGCGCAAGCTGTGCATCAACGGGCTCGGATGCTTGTTCACGGCCAGCATCCTGCTTATCACGCTGACGCTTAAGTTCGACGAGGGCGGTTGGGTTACGGTGGTGATGACCGGCAGTCTGGTGGCCTTATGCCTAGTGGTGCGCCAGCATTACGCCAATGTGGCCAAGGCGGTGGGGCAGCTCGAAGTGCAAATCGTCCCTCAGCTCTTCGCAGCCGACCAGCAACCGGCCAGTGAATACGACCCCAAGGCCCCCACCGCGATAATCCTGGTCAACGGTTTCAACGGTCTGGGACTGGGGACGATCGTCGCCCTCCCACGCTTGTTTGGTCGCCAGTTTCTTAACCTGGTTTTCGTTTCGGTGGCGGAGGTAGATTCGGCTCAGTTGGGTAGTCACGAGCGCTTGGCCGAGATGGAAAAGGCCCTACGCGACGATCTGGAGGAGTACTGCCGCTTCGCCTCCAACCTTGGCTTTCATGCCGAATTGCGCTTGTCGGTGGGCACCGATACCATCCTGGAGCTGCGCCGCCTGTGCCTGCAGGTCGCCCACGAGTTTCCCCATGCCGTCTTCTTCGCCGGCAAGCTTATCTCCGAGCATGACGGTTTTCTCAATCGCTTTTTGCACAATCAGACTGCCTACGAAATCCAACATTGGTTGGAGTTGCAGGGCTACAGCCTGGTGGTGCTGCCGATCCGGGTCGCCGACGGTGCAGGCGCGGCCCGCGGCTTGTCGGAGCAGCCCTCGGCGGCATGACTCGGGCTGCCCATCGGCGCGGTCGGCAGGCGCGCTCGGCCTGAGGGCGAGATGGTGATGGCTACGCCGATGGCGGCGAGCGAAACGCTGGAGGGCGTGCTCGATCAGATCCTGTTCGTCAATGACGACAGCGGCTATGTAGTCGCGCGCCTTGGGATTGAGGATGCCGAGCAGCGGCACCAAAGCGTGGTAGTAGTCGGCTTCCTGCCCGATCCGCTGGTTGGGAGCATGCTGCGCCTGAGCGGGGTTTATGAAGATCATCCGCGCTTCGGCCGCCAATTTCGGATCACCGACAGCGAGGTTCTCAAGGCCGCCGAACTGACCGCGCTGGAGCGCTACCTGGCTTCGGGCCAAATCAAGGGGGTGGGGCCCGCGCTGGCCAAGCGAATCGCCAACCATTTCGGTCCCAGCCTGGTCGAGATCCTCGACCACGCGCCCCACCGCCTACGCGAGGTCAAGGGGTTGGGTCCGGTTACCGTGCGCCAGATTCAAAACGTATGGCAGGACCGCACCGGCTTGCGCGAGTTGATGGTTTTTTTGCGCGGCCACGGTATCGCGGCTCACCACGCGCGCCGCATTCACAAGCTCTACGGCAGCCGCTCCCTGGAAGTGATTCGCAACGATCCTTATCTGCTGGCTCGCACGGTTACGGGAATCGGCTTTCGCACCGCCGACCTGGTCGCCGAGCAGGTCGGAATCGCACGCAATTCGATCCAACGCGCGCGCGGTGCCGCGATGTATCTGTTGGAGCGAATGGCCGAAGACGGGCACGTTTGCATGCCGGTGGCCTACCTGGAAGATGAATTTCATCGCGCCTTGGAGATGAGTCCGCAGTTGGCCACGCAGGCGGTGGCCGAACTAGTTCAAACTGGCGAAGTGGTGTTGGAGTCCGAAGGCGCGGAACCGATGGTCTATTTGCGCCGGCTGCACGAAGCCGAAGTCAACGTCAGCCAATGCCTGCGGCGTCTGAGCCAGGGGCGAGCCATCGCACCCGCGGCGGTGGAACGCGCGTTGACGGCCGCCGCCAAGGCGGTGGCGATCAAGCTTTCGGCCGAACAGCTCTCGGCCTTGCGCTGCGCGCTGCGCAGCAAGCTGGCAGTGATTACCGGAGGTCCGGGGACGGGCAAAACCACCCTGCTGCGCGCACTGCTGGCGGCGCTCGACCACTTGGGCGTGCGTCCGCTGTTGGCGGCACCCACCGGCCGCGCCGCCCGCCGCCTAGCCGAGGCGACCGGCCGCGAAGCCCGTACTCTGCACCGGTTGTTGGAATATTCGCCCGACAGCGGGCAATTCATCCGTGGCCCGCTCTACCCCTTGCGCACCAGTTTCCTGGTCGTGGACGAGGCCTCGATGATGGATCTGGAGTTGTTCTCCAGCCTTCTGGCCGCGCTGGCACCGGGGTGCACGCTATTGCTGGTGGGCGACCGCCATCAACTGCCCTCGGTGGGGCCGGGCAGTGTATTGCACGACGTCCTATGTTCCGGGTTGGCGCCGGTAGTGGAACTCCATCAGGTCTATCGCCAGGCCAGCCAGAGTCTCATTGTGACCAATGCCCATCGCATCAACCGCGGCGAGGCGCCCGACTTGAGTAATCGCGCGGACGGCGACTTTTTTTTCTTCGAGCGCAACACTCCAGAGGAGATTTTAAGCACCCTCAAGCAGTTGGTGGCACAGCGGTTGGTGGGCCATTTCGGCCTCTCCAGCGCGGCCGAGATTCAGGTTCTTACCCCGATGAATCGGGGCCCGCTGGGAGTGCAGGCCCTCAACCTTGAACTCCAGCGGGTGCTCAACCAGCAGGGGCGGCCTTGGCGCGTGGGCGAACGCGAGTTGCGCGAGGGTGACCGCGTGATCCAATTGCGTAACAACTACGATAAGCAGATCTACAATGGGGAGATCGGCCACGTGGCGCGGATCGAGCCTAGCGCCGGGTGGCTGGAGGCGAGCTTCGAGGAGGGGCGCCAGCGTTACGAAGTGGCCGAGCTGGAAGAATTGTCCCTGGCCTACGCGATCTCGGTTCACAAAAGTCAGGGCAGTCAGTATCCGGCCGTGGTGATGCCGATTTATCCTGGCCACCACCTAATGCTGCGGCGTAACCTGATTTACACCGCGATCACTCGCGCCGAACGCATCTGCGTGCTGGTCGGGACCCGCGCCGCCCTGGCCCAAGCGGTGCGCAACGACGAAGAACGCAAGCGCTTCAGCGGCCTGGCTGCGCGGCTCCATATCGATTGAGACGAACTATAATCCCGCCGCGCTTTTATCTACGCTAGATTTGAGGAGATCTGCGTATGCCAACTATATACACACGGATGAAAATAGACGCTTCATAGGCATACCAGCGCGTCGGGCGAGGCACTATTGGAACAGAGGGTTGAAGGAGGCCGTCCGCAATCCTTTGGCTGTTTGCCCACTTCGCTCAGCGCGAGGAGCAAGCCGCCGGGAGCGGGCGTGACCCCAATTACATTGGGGCCCGCCCATCGCCGCCAACCTAGTTGGAAACTACCTGCGCTCAGCCCATTCGCGCGTGGTCTTCATATCCTGTTCGGCCTGATTTAGGGCCTTAACAGCCGCATCGTAATTGCCGCTTTGATACGCCTTGAGCCCGGCGCTGTATTCGCTCATATAGGGGTCTTGACGCTCAGGTTGCGGATTATTGATAAACCCGAAAGAGGTTTGATCGACCTCATGAGTGACGCGATCCAGTAGCTGGCGGGCCTGGCTCTGAGTGGTCGGGGTAGGCATCGTGCTAGCCCAGGTAGGAATTGCCACCGCGCTGAGTGCGAGCGCCGACGCCGCTGCGGTCAGTACGGTTTTGATGGCCTTCATTGCTGAAAATCCTCCGCTTGTCTATTTTTGTCTATTTGACTTCTTAATGTCGCTGTTCTTGGCAACCGCGACTGTCTAACGTTAGGAGCAATTGGTATGCCAGGTTTAAGCAGGCCGTAGGAAGAGTCTTGGCAGCCTGCCGAGGCTCGCTTATCTCCGCTGCTCGGGGAGGAAGGATCAAGGAAAGCCGCCATCTTTTGTGTAGGCTGCCATTTTCAGCACCGTCTCGACCTCCTTCGAGCCGAGTTTTTCGGCATCCTGCGCCTTGGTCACACGAATGGCCTGATCGATTTCGCAAAAATCGAATCTTGTGCAAAATGCTTCGCCGTGGCACGAACTATTTGTAGGCGCAATCCTTGCTTATCTTACTTCCGCACGGCTATGTCGCAGATTGACGGCGCTGTGGCGTAAGCTTCCAAACTCATAGGTTTTGTCGGATAGTTCCTTCTTAGTGAGTTAAACCGGTGATTTATCGTACCAAGGAGAGCTTTCTCTGGTAGCGCGTCCGGCCAAGGCTGGCGGCTCGATCGGTGCTGGCAAAGCCGTCAATAAACCGACTCGGCGGCCACGGCGAGCTACTGCGGGGCTGACTAATCTCGACCATATTGCTATCGCGGTGCGCAGCGCCGAACAGGCACGAAGCTTCTTCGAGACGGCCTTGGGTGCGCGTTTCCTGTTTGAGAGCAAACGCGCGGAAGAAGGCTTTCGGGTACTCAATTTCGAGCTTGGTGACACGATTATCGAGCTGATCGAGCCGGTAGGCGAGGACTCGTTTGTTCAGCACTTCATCGACCAGCGCGGCGAAGGAGTCCATCACGTGACTTTTCGGGTACCCGAGGTTGCCGCGACGTTGGCCGCGCTTAAGGCCAGTGGAGTGCGAATTGTCGGCGAACGGCAATGGGGGCCCGATTCACATGAGGCTTTTATCTCGCCGCGCTCGGCTCATGGCGTCCTGATTCAGGTGGGGTCGGGATACCCCACGCTGTCGCGCGACCCCAAGTGGTCGCGTAAGTAGAACTGTACCAATTACGGTCTGGACAGGGCTACGTCCTTAACAGCGGGGCGGCTATCTGGCACGATGCTGCCAAGCCGCTCGTGCAATGAAAGAAATATTAACTCTGCTGCTTGAGGAGGCGATGCGCCGGGCTCGTGAGGCGGGCGAGCTGCACGCGCCTACCCCGCAATTCACCGTCGAGGCCCCGCGCGATCCCAGGCATGGCGATGCCGCCACCAATCTGGCCCTGATTCTGGCGCGGGCCGAAGCAAAACCGCCGCGCGCGATTGCCGACACCATCTGCCGCTATCTGGCCCGCGACCCGCAGCTGAGTGAAGTTACGATAGCTGGGCCGGGGTTTATCAATTTTCGCCTCGCCCCGAGCTTTTGGCACGAGCGGATGCGCGAGGCGGCCCGCGCCGGCGCGCGCTTCTGGTACCCGCAAATCGGTGGCGGGCGCAAAGTTAACGTCGAGTTTCTTTCCGCCAACCCAACCGGGCCGCTAACCGTGGGGCACGGTCGCAACGCGGTGCTGGGCGATACCCTGGCGGCGCTCCATGAGGCCACCGGCTTCGAAGTCGTGCGCGAGTACTACTTCAACAACGGCGGCCGTCAGATGAGGATGCTGGCGGAATCAGTGCGGGCGCGCTACCTGCAGGAACTGGGGCACGAGGCTGCGATGCCCGAGGACGGTTACCAGGGCGAGTATATTCGTGAAATCGCGCGCGATCTAGTCGCTCGCCACGGCGCGGCTCTGGCCAACACAGCGGCGCCGGAGCCCTTCAAGGAGGCCGCCGAAGCCGCGATTTTCGCTGATATTCGTCATACCTGTGAGCGGTTGGCGATCAAGTTCGACCTCTTTACCAACGAGCTTGATTTAATCCGCGGCGGTCAGGTCGATGCGGTGATCGAGGCTTTGCGCGCGCGCAATCTGGTGGCCGAGTACGAGGGTGCGCTGTGGTTGCGCGGCGAGCCGCTGGGACTGGACAAGGATCGCGTCCTGGTACGCTCCGGCCCAGAGCGCGAGCCGACCTATCGCACTCCCGATATTGCCTATCATATCGACAAGCTGCGGCGCGGATTCGATCTCATTGTCGATGTGTTCGGAGCCGACCATATCGCCGAGTATCAGGGCGTGATGGCGGCGGTCGCCGCTCTGGGATATGGGGTGGAGCGGATACGGGCGATCATTTATCAATTCGTGACCCTGACCCGGGGGGGCGAAAAAGTTAAAATGTCCACGCGCAAGGCGACCTTCGTCACGCTGGACGAGCTAATCGACGAAGTTGGCAGCGATGTGGCGCGCTTTTTCTTTCTTTTTCGCAAAAGCGATACCCATCTCGATTTCGACATCGATTTAGCCAAACGCCAGGCGCCCGAAAATCCCGTCTTCTATGTCCAGTATGCACACGCCCGATTGGCCAGTGTCTTTCGCGAGGCCGCCAAGGTCGGACTGGCTGTGCCCGCCGACTTACAGGCCTTGGAACTGAGCCGCTGGTCGGAAGAGGAGTTAGCGTTGGCGCGCCATCTGCTGCAGTTACCCGAGGTAGTAGCTGAGAGCGTAACCCAACTCGAACCCCATCGAATCCCGTTTTTTCTGCTGGATTTGGCGGGGGAATTTCATCGCTACTACAATAAGCCAAGTAATCGTATAATAAGCGACGATGCGGCTCTTAGTCAGGCTCGCCTGTTCCTGGCGGGTTTGCTCAAGGAGGGAATCGCAAGCGGACTTAAGCTTTTGGGAGTCAATGCGCCGGAGCGGATGTAAGCCTGGGGACATCAATCAGCCAGCGAAGTCCTGGGCTCAAATATAATGGGGCGTCGGTGATGCGGTTTGAAATCGGTGCGGGCGGAACAATCGTTATCCTAATCGGTCTAGTGGGCTTGTCTGGGGCCGTTTTCGGCCTAGGTCTGGTGGCAGGCCACGAACTGGCCACCCAGGAGCCGCCAGCCGAGCAGACCGCCAGCAGCGTGGCGTTGCCGCCGGCGCCGGCCCTCTCAGGGGCGGCGACCGCGGCATCTAGCGCTCCCGGTGCTGGCGCGCCGCTGGCCGACAGCGCCAGCGCTCCCGCGCCTGACAACGCCCCACCGGTGTCGCC
This sequence comes from Candidatus Binataceae bacterium, assembly GCA_035294265.1. Taxonomy (NCBI): domain Bacteria; phylum Candidatus Binatota; class Binatia (SeqCode); order Binatales (SeqCode); family Binataceae (SeqCode); species Binataceae bacterium (SeqCode). Next base: position 67,783 of record DATGLK010000035.1, on the reverse strand, counting down.
CGACGCAGCGGTGATGCCGCCGGCCGGGATGCCGGTAGGCGATAGCGGTGGCGCGCCAGCGCCTGCCTCGGATCACCTGCACAAGACTCTGGCCAGCCTGCGCGAACGAAGCGCGGGCTCCAGCCGGCTGAGTAATCCCGCACCCGAGCGCATTCCGGTGGCACCCGACGTGAGTGGCGCGCTGCCACCTCCTTCAGTGGACTACGTAGCACCCGCGCCGGGCGGGACCAACGATCATTTGCCAACCAAGCGCGCCGCGTTGGCCGCGCGAAAGAAAGTAGCCCTCAATACTCAGCCCAAACTGGCCCCGGCCGCCCACCCCGAGCCTTATAGCGTTCAAATCGATGCGGTGATGGATCGTCAGGGAGCCGAGCAGATGGCCGCCAAATTACGCGCACGGGGATTTCAGCCCTTTATCGTGCAGACTCAGATGGCGGGGCAGACCTGGTACCGCGTGCGGGTGGGTCGTTACTCCACTGCGCAGGAGGCCAAAGCCGCGGAAATCCGGCTCCATCAGGAGTTCGGCAACTCGCCGCTCGGCCGCTGAACGCTGATTTGCCAGCGCTCCGACTGTCTCCGGAGTGAAAGTCAGCAGCAGCAAGTGCGGCCGCCCCGCTTCGCCCAGATCGCGATAGGTGGCGGGGTAGGGATAAAAGATGCTTTTGGCGCTATGGGCGTAGCGACCTGCCAGGACACGTGCGGTTGCCGGGTCGCAAATCACGCCCGCAGCTATCCGCCCGCCGGGCCATGGTCCCAACCATACTCCCGCCGTCGTCAGTGCCATCGTAACACCGGGTCTCAATTCAGCCGCTAGGCGGCTGCGCAGCCACCCGTGACCCGCCAATGCATAGGTCAAGCGTGAAATCGCGGGCCATCCTAAAATCCTCCCAACTAGCGGCAGATCGGGAATCTGGCGCGCGGCGGGATCACCTACGTCGTCGTAGGATAGCAATCCTGCTTCGGTCGCGGCGCTAGCCGACAAAGTCTCAAGCGGTCGACCTGAACGAAGATAGCGGTTCGCTGCGCCGAGCAGGGCGGCGAGTCGCGCACCATTATATCGCAGGTCCATCGCGGCGGCGTCCGCCGGTTTGGCCGGCGACCCCTGGTCGTTGCGGAGGTCGAAAAAAAGAACCCCGTCAAGCCTGCGTCCCGCCACCCCCAGGGCCGCGCACAGCTTTGCTAACGGTGGGTAATCGGGTTGGCTGACGACTACTGCGCGGACGCGATGGGCGCTCAGGAAGGCGCGCAACTGAGCGCCGTCATCCAGAATATAGGGACCATCGCGATCCAGCGCACGCACAATCGGCCAACGCTGGTACTCGGCTGGAGTGACCGCGCCCAAATAACCTCCCGCCAGGCGAAAATAAAAGGCGCTAGTCGCCTGCCACAGCGTTCCTTGCCCGTCTTCCCCCCACGGTAAAATCAGCACGGTATCGCCTGGAGCCAGCAGACGGCGATAGTCACCATTGGCGATGAAGCCCGGGATGTACGGCTTAATCACTGCACTGAATTGCGGCCCGGGGAGCAGCATGGCCAGGGCTACCGCCGCAATCGTCCAGCGCGCCAGTTCCCAGCGCCGCTCCGCTAACCATCGCGCCAAAATCAGCGCCAGCAGCAGAAAGGAAAACAGCATAAAGCGGGCGGGTAGGGCGTTATTGATAAGCGGGAACGGCAGCCACAATAATCCCACCCCGGGCAACCAGGCGCGGCCTTGGAAACGCACCACTGGTCCCAGCGCGGCCGCTAACACTATCGCCAGCATGGTTACCAGTAAGCGAGCGGGGCCATGTGCGCCAGTTCCCACCAAAAAAAGTAGGGCTATCAGCGGCAGCAATCCCATGAATCCGGCCGGTTCGCATCCCAGCCGCTGCGTCGGACGAGCCAGTGCGGGCCACTTGCTCAGCCATCCGACGCCGGGCAGAAAAAAATTGCTCAGATCAACCGAGCAATGGGCGGGGTTGAACACCGGCAATAGGCCTATGCCGGAGCTTGCCGTGGCGGCGAGCGCGGGAATCAGCGTTAGCGTGGCCAAAGTCAGGGCCAGAATCGACATGCGTATCAGCCGCGCGACGCGGGCCCGCGGCTCAACCATACGATAGGCGACCGTGAAGGCGATTGCCGAAAACACGATGGTGTCGGCAAAAATTTCCGGGCTTAAGGAAAATTGCACAACCAGCAAGATTGCGGTCCAGGCAATGAATTTGAAGGCCGGGAGCCGTTCCATCCAGTACTTCAGCGCCAGGTAGAGCAGCAGCGGCGGCAGGAAGTCGAGCGCCAGATGGAGATGGTTGGGGAGTTGAACCTGTTCGAAGGGACTGAAGCCGAACAGCCAACCGGCAGCCACCGAGGGCCAGAATGTGTCGGTCACTAGACGGCAGAGCACAAAGGTAGCGAAGGCACCGGCCATTGGTGCGGCCAGGGTCAGGATATTGTAGGAAAACAACGGCCCCAGGACGGCCGTCACCGGCGCCATCAGCAGAGCGGCGCCCGGGATACAGGTCGACCAAGCTAGATTGTAACCGCCGGGCGCGTAAACCGCGCGTGTGAAGAGAGGATCGAGGGCGTGACGTAGGGCATGGGGAAACCAGGCCAAAGCCCACAGGTACACATCAGGATCGCAAGGCGCGCATTCTCCCAGGCGCCAGGAAAATCCGCGGCTGAGCAGCGCTCGTCCAACAATCGCCCAGGTCGCCGTCGCATAAAGCAGCAGAGCAAGGAGGTTTTGCAACCAAGGCTGGCGCTGCGCGCGCGCACGCTCGCCGCCGGCCTGATTCGTAGCCTTGTCGAGGGCGGCCGAGAGCTTTTTATTCATGAAAACTTGAATCTTGTTATCTATCCTCCCCTAAGGCAGGGCAAGAGTGTCGCAGCGAGCTTTCGCGCGCTGCTCCGGTCATTGTGGTAACGTTGGAGTATCGGCACGGAAGTGCGCACTGAAGAGAGGGAAGCTGGCGCAATGGCGACAAACGGGCTCCAGGCAAGCGCGCGAGGACGCGGCCGCTGGCAACTGATGCCGGCCGCGTGCGATGTGTCGGTGACTAACGCTTGCAATGCCGCCTGCGACTTCTGCTCCTTCGCGCGCAGCAAACACCGCGTCGAGCAGCGCCGCTGGATCGACCGCGACGCCATGGCGCGTGCCCTGCCCATCATGTATCGGCGGGGAATTCGCTATCTCAACTTTCAGGGCGGCGAACCGCTGATGCATCGGGAGATTGAGCGGATGGTAGCCGATGCCCGGGCGGCGGGGATGCGGCCCACGATTATTACCAACGGCTGGTACCTGCCCCAAAAGCTGCCCGGCCTTATCGCCGCTGGTCTCAACTCGCTGCTGGTCTCGATCGACAGCCATTCGATGGCCCTGCATGAGAAAAATCGCGGTCTGCCGGGACTGGGCCAGCGCCTGATTGCGGGACTCAAGATCGCGCGCGAAGGCGGCCTGTCGCCCATCGCGTCGGTTACTATGAGCCGCCTGGTCCAATACGATAAGCTGCCTCAATTGCTGGGGCCGATGGGCTTCAGCGCCGTCACCTTCTGCTATCCGCGGCGCGCGGCCTTGGGCTCATCCTCCCTGATCTACGACCAGAATTCGGACCTGCTCAAGTTCGAGGATGGCGAACTAATAGCGGCGCTCGCCGCGATCAAGGCGCTCAAGCACAACTTCCGCGTGCTTAATTCCAGCGCCGCGCTAAGCGAGATCGAGCGCCACATCCGCGGCGAGCGCGAATGCTTTCCCTGCGTGGGTGGCCACAAGTACTTCTACCTGGACTGGGATCTCAACATCTGGCGATGCGAGGACTGGAAGGAACCGATGGGCTCGGTCTTCGACTTCGAGCAAATTTCCGACCGGCGCGATCGATGTACCGCTTGCATGATTTCCTGCTATCGCGACACCAGCGTTCTGATGCATGCGGGGATCGCGGTCGCGGACGCAGCCCGGGCTTTGGCCCAGGGCAGAGTAGGGCAGGCCGCCGGCTTGCTCGCGCGCCGCAGCGTAGCGCATTCGCTGGGGGCGGTGGCGGAGAACCTGGGGCAGTTGACCCGTATGGTCTGAGGTTATTTGCTTTAAGCCCTCTCTCGCTGACCTGGGGGAGACAACGCAGCCGCGAGTTGCGGCGCCTTTTTCACGCCGCCGGACCGCTTGAGGACGACCGCCAGCGCTAGGCCGATCGCGAATAGGTAGCTGCCAAGCGCTGTTCCCCAGGCGAATGCCGGAAGGATGTCGAGCAGGGCAAAAGCCAACAGTAGGTAGCTGAAATCGCGCGAGGTGCAGCGATCAATCACCTGTGCCCAGCGGTCGTTGGCCGCCCCGGCGCTCCCTACCGCCCAAAAGTATACCAATGCGCACAAACCGTAGCCTCCGGCCAAAAGTGCGATCAGGTGGAGGTAGGTGGAATTGCCGCCGACTCGGTAGCAGCCAATATATATCCCTATAAATACGATGAAATTGACAATGGTGTCGCTGATAATGTCGAGTTGGGCACCGAACTCGCTCTCTAAAAGCTTAAGCCGCGCGACTTCTCCGTCGACTCCGTCCAGAGTGGTAATCACCACAAACAGCAAGGCGCCCGCCAGCCGGTACCAATAATGAGGCAGCGCGAATAGCCAGGCCGCGCCCACGCCAAGCATCGAGTTGACGATCGTAATCTGGTTCGGCGTAATCCGGGTGCCAGCCAGGGGAAGACTCAGCTGCCAGGAAAGCTTGCGATCGAGTGCGCGTGCCAAGAAAGAGTCGCGGGCCGCGCTCTGCGTTCTGACGCCGATTGCCAGCCGGCGCTGAGCCTCGACGCGATCGATAGCATCGTGCTCCAGGGTGAAAGGCAGTAGGCCAGCGCTCGTGAAGCTCCGGCTTGCCTCCAAGGCTTCTTTCAGGCGCTCGAGTGTTCCCGCCGCGATAAAGCTGGTTGCCGGTGAGTTGGCGCTCGCAATTCCGGCAAGCTGATCCGGAGCTGTGGCGGCCTGAGTTTCGAGCGCGCGCAGGTGCGAGGGGAAAAAAACCAGGTCGCCCGAGATCAAAAGTCCGCTCCGATGGCCGTCCAGATCGGCGAACGCGTCGCGTGGGTTGGGTACCATCGATACCCGTGAATCGCCACGATAGGCTCCCAACGCGCTGCTGACGGCTGGGCGCGGCAAGTCGTTTAAGACGATCACGAAACGGTTGCAGCCGGCCCGCTCGCACAGGATTAGTACTCGCTCCAGCACACAGCGTCCGAAAATTCGCTCGCCGGGATGCTTGAGATTGGCGATTAGCGCCAGCTTGCTGGAAATTGGCATGACTTGGAGGTTCTTGCCGCGATACTGTAGGGGCGCGCCTAACCTCGCGCGGCCAAGCGCGGCATCAGGCGGCTGTTGGCGATCACGGCTCCCAGCGAAGTCAGGTTGCGTCGCGCGGCCAGGACTTTGAGTGCCTGCAGCGGACGGCCTTGGGTGAGATGGTCGAGGCTGTCGCCCAGGGCGACTGCGAATTGCAGCATCACGCTGGAATCGCGGTAGCAATCGGCGATGCAGGCGGTACAGCCGTCGCGCACCAGCGGGGTGTTGGCAAAATCCCATACCGAGCATAACGGCTCGTTCCAGGCCTCACAGCGCCAGATATCGTAGTTCCAATCCATGTAAAAGCTCTTATAACCGCCGTGACAGGTGAATCGTTCGCGCTCGCCTCGCAGATGGCGTTTCATGTCGGCGATGGAGGCGCTGGGGTTGGTGACCGGAAAATAGGCGCGCAGGCCATCAACCTGGTCGAAGGCCTGAGAAAGCTGCGCGGGAGTGAAATCCAGCAGCTCGCAGTCTTCCGACCAGATGAGCGAAGTCGAGCCGTGAGGGGTTTGTTGCGGATAGGAGAAAGTTACCGCCCGGAAACCCAGTTCCCGCAGCAGCGGGACCAGCGCGCGGTAATCATCGATAAGTTTGCTCATCGTGACCGAAGCGAAGGCGCTCATTCCCAAGGCTTTCATCGCGCCGATCCCTTCCCTGATCCGCTCCTCCAGCCCTTTGAGGCCGCGATTGGCCTCGTGGCGCGCCATCGCGGGTGCGTCGATGGAAATGAACATCACCTTCAGTCCGGCCGCGGCCAGCTTGTTCAACTGGCTGGGCAGCAACCAGCCGTTGGTGATCACTAGCGCTCCCATCCCTTTGCCGATTGCCGCCGCGACCATTTCGCTCAGCCGGGGATGCAGCAAAGGCTCGCCGCCAAAGAAGGCTAAGTAGCGAATGTCGCGCTGGTACAGAATATCCAGCGCCGGGAGGAAGCGGTCGGCGTCGATCCAGCGCCAATCCTTGGATTTAGTCTTGGTTCGGGAAAAATTGCAAAAAGCGCAAGCGGCGTTGCAGGCGTTGGTCACCGCGACGTTACACAGAGCGGGCCCGCCATGGCGGAGCAAGCGCAACATGTCCCACGCCTTCCAGGTCGGATTGCTCAAGCTGCCACTCCTTGGGGAAGAACCAGGGTGTGGGTCTACTTAATGATACCGCATCCTGTTCCGACTTTCGAAGCCAAGGAAGGTCAATTTGGGTAAGTTTCGGCGCCAGCGCGAGTTGACTCGCCTCCGTCGCCTTGTTCTCGCCGCCGACAACCGCAAGACTGTACGCAACTCTACTGGAGTGTGTTGGCGATGGGGTTGCCGTTACAGGGTATTCGGGTAATCGCGGTGGAGCAGTACGGCGCTGGGCCGTTCGCTACCCAGCATTTGGCCGATTTGGGAGTCGAGGTAATCAAACTGGAAAATCTGGCCGAGGGGGGCGATGTCAGCCGGACAGTCGGGCCGCATTTCTTTGCCAACGGCGACAGCCTGTTTTTCGAGGCCCTCAATCGCAACAAGCGTAGTCTGGCGGTCGATCTGCGCACCCCCGAAGGCGGCGACATTCTACGCGCCCTGGCGGCGCGCGCCGATGCGCTCTTCGATAACCTGCGTGGCGACGTGGCGGAGCGGCTGGGACTGACCTATTCCAGCTTGTGCGCGATCAATCCCAAACTGGTCTGCGTCCATCTGTCGGCTTACGGGCGCAAGGGCGAGCGGGCCGCATGGCCGGGCTATGACTACTTGATGCAGGCGGAGACCGGGTTCCTGAGCCTGACTGGAGAGCCTGACAGTCCGCCCACCCGCGCAGGCTTGTCGGTGGTTGATCTGATGGCGGGAACGGTAGCCGCGATGGCCCTGCTGGCGGCGATTATCGAGGTGCGCGCCGGCGGGCGCGGGCGTGACCTGGACGTGAGCCTGTTCGATACCGCCCTGCACACGCTTTCCTATGTGGCGAGTTGGTATCTTAATGCGGGCGCGCTCACGGGTCGCCAGCCTCGCTCGGGTCATCCCTCACTCGTCCCAAGCCAGCTCTATCGCAGCGCCGACGGCTGGATTTTCATTATGTGCAACAAGGAGAAGTTCTTCGCCGAGCTGGCGCGGCTGGTGGACCGGCCGCAATGGATCGAGGAGCCGCGCTATGCCAATTTCGCCGCCCGCCTGCAGCATCGCGCGCAGTTCAATGACGAGCTGGAAGCGATCTTACTGACTCGACCCACCGCCGAGTGGCTGGCGCGCTTTGCCGGGCGCGTACCGGCAGCGGCGGTCAAAGACGTGCGCCAAGCGCTGGAGAGCGGTTTCGTGCGCGAGCAGGAGCGCATCGTGGAATCCGACCATCCAGGGCGCGGCCGAATTCGAGCGGTCGCCTCGCCGATTCGACTGGAGGGTGAGCGGCAACCGCTGCGCCCGGCGCCGGATTTAGGTCAGGATACGCAGGCGCTGCTGACCGAGCTGGGCTACTCCGCCCAAGCGATCGACGACTTGCGCCGGCGCGGCATCGTCCGCTGAGGGGTTGTGCAGCGTCCTTTGACCGCGCTGACAGGGTGACGTTTCCTGATAGCGGGATCTCCGACGCTGCGTTCGTTCAATGTTCGCGGACCAGCCTTTTGAGGGTTTCGTTGTTATGTCACAATCATCCTCGGCAGGGGTCAGACCCCTGTCGGTAGGGGCGCACGACGGGTTCTTTCTCCGATCCGCGAGAGTGGCGGAATGGCAGACGCGCCGGACTTAGGATCCGGTGCCGCAAGGCGTGGGGGTTCAAGTCCCCCCTCTCGCACCAACAATTCCAGACCCTCAGGTAGCGCCGGGGTCAAGCGAGATGCCGGCCCGAGACGGGAAGGTGTTCGCTAAAGTTTCGCTGACCGGGTTGCTTGGTGTAGTAGTCATTTTTATTAGGTGGAGAAGCTGATACCATCAGTTTTTGTCCAGGGTTGTCCGCGATCCTGGCAGGGGGAGCTTATGATCAAGGCATCTCTCAACCATTTTCACATCAATGTGGCCGACCTCGATCGTTCCGCGCGCTTCTATCGCCAAGCGCTCGGCCTGCACGAGGATTTCCGCGAGGGGACGATGCTCTTCCTGAGCTCGCACACCCATCAGGTGATCACCTTGCATCAGACCCTCCCGATCGGCGCCGCCGGCTTGCAGCATCTGGGCTTTCGGGTCGACCAAGGGTCACTGGAGGAAGTGACCGCTGCCGCGGTCGAAGCGGGCGGTAAATTTGTAGGGCGAGGCGAGCATGCGCCGGGTTATCCGTATGTCTACGTCGCGGATCCTGACGGCTATGTTATCGAGTTGGCGGGCGCGAGTGACTGAGCCGAAGACACTATTCCCGAAACAACAATAGCAACGCGACGGCACGAAAAAACGCGATGACGCCGCGCGAGCACCAGTCGTTTCGCTTGCTTGCTGCCCCCAAGGAAGCGGTAAAGAGCGCACAACCAAGACGCTGGGGTTAATTTCGAGCTCGTTTGAGACAACAAACGCAATACTGACACACAAATGCCCGGAGTGGCATTCGCTTATTTAGACCTTGCTTCGAATAAACTTTAGTTGCTGCCTACTATCATTGGAAGCGTGAGATATTACTATCTCATTTTCACTTACAATTACGTTTAATTAACTAATTCAGTATATACGGCGTCCTAGGCATTTCCCCCGTGCGCTAGACTTTTAATCTGCTGGTCTCTACGCAGGTCAGGAAAAAATGGGTAAGCAAACGTCCCAGTCCGATCACCGATTCCATTTCGATCGTGAGAAAGTGACCGCTCGGTTGGACGCATTAGGGATTATGAGCGCGGCACACGTCTTCGTGCGCAATTCGGAAGACAGAATCGTATATTGGAGCGCGGGCGCGCAAGATCTCTATGGTTACACCAAAGCCGAGGCACTGGGCAGAGTGAGTCATCAGCTCCTGCGGACCATATTTCCAACTCCGCTCGGACAGATCCGAGCGGAGTTTCGCAAGGTTGGTTCGTGGCAGGGGGATCTGGTTCACATCGGCAAAGCTGGGGAATTGCGAATTGTGGCCAGCCATTGGTTGCGCTATGCGTGTGGCGACGAGGAGATGGTTGCCGAGATTGACAATTCATACGAGCCGCGGAGCCTGGATCCCGAGCTTAAAGGCAGGCTGCAGGAGAGCGAGGCTGCCAGCCGCGCAAAGGATCAGTTTTTGGCTGTACTCTCCCATGAGCTGCGCGGGCCGCTCAACTCGATCTCGATCTGGACCGACGCACTTCTGGCCGCATTAGAACGTCAGCAGATAGATCAGCGTACCTTGGGTGAAGGGCTGACCGCGATTCATCGCGGAGTGCATGCGCAAGCGGCGTTGATCAACGATCTGCTGGATGTTTCGCGGATCGTGGCGGGTAAGTTTCAAATTAATCTCGAGGTGGTGGAACTGGGCACGATCGTGGCCGCCTGCGCGCAAACGTTTATGGAGCAGGCGCGAAGTAAGAAGATCGAGTTTCGGCTCAAGCCCGCTGCGGTCGAGCTGTGGATAAGGGGTGACCGGGTGCGACTGGAGCAGGTACTGACCAATCTACTCAACAATGCGCTGCGCTATACCGATGAGGGTGGGCAAATCGAGTTGGAGACGCGTCAGCGCGAGCATCGGGCGGAGGTAATCGTGCACGACAGTGGTCGTGGCTTTACCACCGATGAGCATCAGCGGCTATTTCAGGCCTTTTCTCAGCTTGAACCGGATTCGCTCCAAGGACAGGCGGGTTTGGGCCTGGGGTTGGTAATTTCCAAACACGTGGTCGAAAGCCACGCTGGCACGATTGACGCGAAAAGCTCCGGAGTGGGCAAGGGCGCAGATTTTGTTGTCAGCTTGCCCTTGATTGGACCGCCAATGCTGAAGCCGGCGGAGCCGGCCGCGGAGCTCCACAAGCCACCGATCGCCCGCCGCCTGGAGGGCAAGAAACTGCTGGTGCTCGACGACGACGAGGAGACCCGCAAAGCACTGGAGTACGTACTGCAAATGGCGGGTGCCGACTTGCGGATGAGTTCGCATGCCAGCGAAGGCTGGAGCACACTTGGCAATTGGCATCCCGACTGTATCCTGTGCAACATCGGTTTGGCCGGCCTAAATGGTTACGAATTCGTGGCTTGGAGCAAGGCCATTCCCGAGCTGCGCCCAGTGCCGATGATTGCCGTTACCGCTTACAGCAGCGATAAGGACATTCAGCGCGCCTTGAAGGCGGGATTCGCCGCCCACGTGGGCAAACCGCTCGAACCTGCCACTTTGCTCGACACTATCAAGCAGGTGCTGGCCGGCAAATAGGTGCGGGGGGCCGCCCGAACTCAGCGACTCGGGTACCCAGTCAGCCTTCGTACATTTGATCGATCTCTCGCCGATAATGCTCGACGATCGCTTTGCGGCGCAGCTTCAGAGTGGGAGTAAGCTCGCCCCTTTCCTGGGTGAAGGGTGTGGCTATCAGCATGAAGCTACCCAAGCGCTCGTAATCGCCCAACTGGCGGTTGATTTGGCGCATGCGTTGATGATACCAGTCGCGTACCAACGGCTCCTCCAGCAACTCCTGATGGCTTCTGTCACCCAGCCCCTGCTGGCGGGCAAACTCCTCCAGCCGCTCGAACCGCGGGACCAATAGCGCGGCGGGGTGTTTGCGCCGGTCGCCCACCACGCAGGCCTGGGCGATGCTCGGGTCGGCCAGTAGCTTGGCTTCGAGGGCCGCGGGCGAGACGTTCTTGCCGCCCGACAAAACGATAATCTCCTTCTTGCGGTCTCGAATCGCGATATAGCCGTCGGCGTCGATGGTTGCGATGTCGCCGCTATGCAGCCATCCCTGCTCGTCGATCGCCTCGCGGCTGTCCGCGGGCAGATTGAAATAGCCCTGCATCACGTTCGGGCCATGAATCAGCAACTCGCCATCCCCGGCCAGGCGCACCTCGATTCCCGCCAGCGGGCGGCCGACTGTGCCAGGACGAGTTTGGCCGAGTAGATTCACCGCGACTACCGGGGCGGCCTCGGTCAAGCCGTAACCCTCGACCAAGGGCAGTTCGGCGGCCGAAAAGAACTCGAAAATATCTTTGGATAAGGGCGCACCGCCGGCAATCAGATAGCGCAAGCGATTGCCGAACAGGGCACGAATTCGCTTTAGGACCAGCGCTCGCATCGGCGCCATCTGAACGCGCTGATAAAGTGGGACGGGCGCGCCACGAAAGTGGTAGGCCGCCGCGCGCGCGCCGATTCGCAAGGCTTGGGCGAACAGCGCACGGCGCCAGCCGGGAGCCTTGTCCAGCGTGCGCACGATTCGATCGTGGATTACCTCCAGCAAGCGGGGCACGGTGAGAACCACGGTTGGATTGATTTGCAGCAGATTGGCGGCGATTTGCCCCAGCCCCTCGGCATAGGCGATGGTGCCCCCGCCCGCCATCACGGTGTAATAGCCGGCGGTGCGCTCGAAGGAGTGAGCCATCGGCAGAAAGGATAGGGTCTCGTCGCGATCGTTAAGTTGCAGCGCGGCCAGCGCCGCCTCGCAATTGCTCAGCAGGTTGCCGTGCGTGAGCATCACGCCCTTGGAGGCGCCAGTAGTACCGGAGGTATAGATAATTGTCGCCAACTCGTCGCGCCTGCCCTCCCGCGGCGGCGCTTCGGGCCCCTCGCTTAGCTGTGGCAAGGTTAGGATGGTGGGCTTGCCGCTGGCTGGGGCGGCCTGAGGATGGATCGCGATCAGCGCGGCGACGGTGGGAATCGTGGCGCAGATGGCGCTAAGTTTGCGCAGATGCTCCGGGCCGCGCACCGCGATCACGCGGCTGCCCGAATCGCGCACGATGTGGCCGATCTCCTCGCTGGAACTGGTGGGGTAAAGCGGCACTACAACTGCGCCTAGTCCGAGCGCCGCCTGATCGACGACCACCCATTGGGGACAGTTGTCGGCTAGAATCGCTATTCGATCCCCGCGCCCAAGCCCGATCCTGGCCAGCCCAGTTTGCAGCCGCCGGCTGGCCGCCGCTATCTCGCTCCAGGAGTGGTCGATCCATTTGCCGTCGGTCCGCTCGCGAAGAAAGGCTCGCGGGCCATAGTGGGCGGCCTGGCTATGAAAAAGCTGGCTTAAAGTCGGCGCGGTGCGGGCATCCATTAGAGTTCTGGTTTAGCCCGAAAATGGCATGGGACCAAGTGCAGTTCAATTTGCCGTCTGGCGGGGGCATGGACTGGTAGACAGCGATGGTCGATACTTGACACTGGTTTGGTGACGATTAAGCTTGGTTAAATTTCGCCACTTGCGAGTATTAGTTGGACGAGCCCTCAAGGGGAACGCCGCGGGGGCTGGTGCGCACCATTTTGAGAGCATCCGTTCAGTCCGCTTCCATGAGCAAAACGCCTGGTGGTAAGCATCGGCCGGAGTTCCGGCATGTTTGAGCATCTGTGGCTGCCACGCGCGGTTTCCACTTACGCGCCTAGAATCGACTTTCTCTTTACCCTGATTTTCTGGATCGTTGCCGCGGTCTGGGTGCTGGTCACCTTGATCATGCTGGTGTTTCTGCTCCGCTACCGCTCGCGGCCCGGGCGCAAGGCCGCCTATATCGAGGGTAATCCCTGGCTAGAGGCGGTGTGGACCCTGGTGACCGCGGCCATCCTGATCGGGCTGGCCCTGCTCAGTCGCGCCAGTTGGGCCGCAATCAAAGAAGGTGGGCCACCCGGCCAGGACTTCTACAAGGTCAATGCGCGCCAGTTCAACTGGGAGATAACCTATCCCGGTCCCGACGGTCGCCTGGGCACGGCGGACGACGTGGTAAGTGAGAACGATTTCCACGTTCCGGTGGGGCAAGTGGTGCGGTTTACGCTCACCTCGAACGATGTGATCCACAGTTTTTTTGTTCCCGCGCTACGGCTTAAGCAGGATGCGGTGCCGGGCCGCCAGATCCAGGTCTGGTTCGAGGCGACCCGCGTGGGTCAATACGAAATTCCGTGCGCCGAGTTGTGCGGCTTCGGCCATTCCGGGATGAAGGGAACTCTGTACGTTCAGACGCTGGCTGATTACCAGAGCTGGCTCAAACAATTTTACGCCGGCAATCGCTAGTGGGGAGCGCGGCGCGATGGCGGTAGCAATCCAAGGTAAGGTGGCACAGGCTAGGGCGCCAGGTTTTTGGCGCACCTATATCTTCGCCACCGACCACAAGATGATCGCCCGCCAGTTTCTGTTCGTCGCCTTATTCATGATGGCGCTGGGCGGGGCGATGGCAATGCTGTTGCGCTGGGAGCTGGCCTGGCCCGAAACCGCGGTTCCGCTGATGGGCTGGGTGCCGGAGCCGACGATGTACGAGGGCGCTATCCCTCCCAATACCTACAACGCGATCTTCACGATGCACGCCACCATCATGATTTTCTTTGTGGTGATGCCCATCTTGTTGGGCTGCTTTGGCAATTTTCTTATACCGCTGATGGTGGGGGCGCGCGACATGGCCTTTCCCCGCCTCAACATGTTGTCGTTTTGGACCGGGGCGCTGGCCGGAGCTATCCTGCTGTCCTCTTTTTTTGTGCCCGGCGGCGCGGCAGCCACCGGCTGGACCGCTTACGCTCCGCTCTCGGCCCAGGCCAGCTATACCGGCGTGGATTGGGGCCAGAACCTGTGGTGTATCAGCCTGATCGTGCTGGGCCTGTCCTCGCTGATGGGGGCAATCAATTACATTACCACCATCGTCAACATGCGCACCCGCGGGATGACTTTCTTTCGCCTGCCGTTGGTGATTTGGGCGCTGCTAGTCACCTCGGTTCTAGTCCTGATGGCGCTGCCGGTGCTGACTACTGCCTGCGCTTTACTGCTCTTTGATCGGATGGCGGGTACCCATTTCTTTTTGCCTCAGGGCGGTGGCGAGCCGCTGTTGTGGGAGCATCTGTTTTGGTTCTTCGGCCATCCCGAGGTGTATGTCATGATCTTGCCCGCGATGGGGATCGCCTCGGAGGTGATCGCAGTTTTTTCGCGCAAGCCGATTTTTGGCTATCGCGCAATGGCCTATGCGATGATGTCGATCGCCCTGTTGTCGTGGCTGGTGTGGGGCCATCACATGTTTCAGTCTGGCATGAATCCGGCCCTGGGCACCGGCTTCATGTTGTCGACCATGGTGATCGCGGTGCCCTCGGCGGTGAAGACCTTCAACTGGCTGGGCACGCTGTACCGTGGTGATTTGCGTTTCACCACCCCGATGTTGCACGCGTTGGCCTTTGTCGGGATGTTTGTAATCGGCGGTCTGTCGGGAATCTTTATGGCGGCCTCGCCAGTGGACATGTATATCCACGGCACGTATTTCATCGTCGCCCACATCCACTACGTGCTGTTCGGTGGCAGCCTGTTCGCGATTTTCGCCGGACTTACCTTTTGGTTTCCGAAGATGTTCGGCCGCATGCTGAGCGAGCCGCTGGGCAAACTCCATTTCTGGCTGACCCTGATCGCCTTCAACTGCACCTTTTTTCCCATGCATATTTTGGGCATCAACGGCGCGATGCGTCGGATTTACAACCCGCTGCAGTACGACTTTCTCAAACCGCTGCAGCCAATTAATGTATTTATAACCATCAGCGCCTTCGTGCTGGGCGCAGCGCAGTTCATCCTGCTGATAAACTTTATCTGGAGTGCGCGATGGGGCAGGCGGGCGAGCGATAATCCCTGGCTGGCCAACACCCTGGAATGGAGCGCGCCCTCGCCACCGTTAATGCATGGGAACTGGCCGGGCGCGCTGCCCGAGGTGCATCGCGGAGCTTACGAATATAGCTCGCCGCTGCACGACCTGGATTATTGGCCACAAAACGCAGCTCCGGGGAAAATCGTCAGTGCACCCTGAAGAAAAACAGAATGCGACTCGAACGTCATGGGTAAAGGTGATTTGAAAAGGGAACCCGCTAACTTGTCGGCGGGACTCCATCGCTACGCGCTAGTCTTGGCAGCGGCTACGCTCTGCCTGATCTTTATCGGCGGGCTGGTGACCTCGACTGGATCGGCTCTGGCGGTGCCAGATTGGCCGCTTTCCTTCCACCGGTTTTTTCCCCCGATGCGCGGGGGCGTGCTCTTCGAACATGGCCATCGGATGGTCGCCGGCATGGTGGCCCTGCTTACGCTCGGATTGGCATTGTGGGCGTGGCGACGCGAGCCGCGCCGCTATGTCCGCAGGCTGGCGCTGATTGCGGTGTTGCTGGTGGTGGTGCAGGCGGTGCTGGGCGGCTTGACCGTGCTGCTGCTGCTGCCCCTGACCCTGGCCGTCAGCCATGCAGCCTGCGCGCAAGCCTTCTTTTGCCTGACCGTCGCGTTGGCATTGATCACCAATCCGCGTTGGGAGCACTACAGCGCGGTGCCATGCAGCGAGGACTGGCCGCGGCTGCCCGCGTTGGCGGCTTTGACCACCGCCATCGTCTATTGCCAGATCCTGATTGGCGCGGTGATGCGCCATATGGGAGCGGGGCTGGCGATTCCCGACTTTCCTCTGAACTTCGGCCATTTCGTGCCCCCGTTGAATTCGCCCGACGTGGTGGTCAATTTCGCCCATCGAGTGGGAGCGGTGGTGGTCTCGATCTTCGTGCTGTGGAGCGTGGTCTGGGTCCTGCGTGGCTATCGCGAAGTAGCCCAATTGCGCCGGCCGGCCTTAGGGTTGGTGGTCCTGCTGGCGCTTCAGATTACCCTGGGGGCGATTACCGTGCTGGGACACCGCCCTGTGGTTCCCACCACGGCACACGTCGCGGTGGGTGCGGCACTGCTGGCTACTTGTCTGGTCCTGACTATACGCGCGTATCGGCTGATCGAAGTCCTCGCGCCGCAGGCCGCGACTCAGGCGGTGAGCGCATGAGATCCGAAGGCGCGGTTCTCAATTTTGAATTGCAGCGCGCCCACGGCCGGCTGGCTGACTATTGGGAATTGACCAAGCCGCGCGTGGTCGCGATGGTCCTGGTGACCACGCTGTGCGGCTTTTATCTAGGCGCCAATGGGGTATGGCAACCACAGCTCATCATGGCCCTGCTGGCAGGCACCGCGCTGGCCGCCGGCGGAACGCTGGCGCTGAATCAATTCATGGAGCGCGACCTCGACGCTCGGATGCTGCGGACGCGGACTCGTCCACTACCCGAAGGCAGATTGCGTCCGGCTGAAGCGTTGTGGTTTGGCGTAATCGTGGGTTTGGTTGGTGTCGGATATCTATATTTCGCGGTCAATCCCCTAACCGCAGCCCTGACCGCCGCTATCAGCGTGGTTTACCTGCTGATCTACACCCCGCTCAAGCGCGTCTCTTCGATTTGCAGCGTGGTTGGCGCTATTCCAGGCGCCTTGCCGCCAGTGGCGGGATGGGCAGCGGCTCATGGCAACCTGGCGGCGCCGGCTTGGGTGCTGTTTGCGATCATGTTTTTGTGGCAACTGCCCCATTCGCTGGCAATAGCTCAGCTCTACCATGAGGATTACAGCCGCGCCGGAATCCATCTGCTGCCCACCGAGGACCCTGACGGCGGCTCGACCGCACGCCAGATCGTCAGCAACAGCCTGGCCTTGCTCGCCGTGGCGCTGCTGCCTACGTTGATGGGTTTTGCCGGCCTGGCCTACGGCATAATCGCCTTCGCCCTGGGCGTTCTGATGTTGAGCTGTGGGGTGCGCTTAGCGCTCAAACCCAGCTTGCGCGCAGCGCGCCATGTGATGTTCGCCTCGCTGGTCTATTTGCCGCTGATCCTGATCGCAATGGTGTTGGATAAAATATGAGGACTTTGCGTTCAGCGTTTAAGCGATGGTTTGCCGGGCCCGACTTGCCGGCTAGCAATCGACGACTGGCCGCCATGCTGGTAGCTGCCATGGGACTGCTTAGTCTGGTTGCAGCAGCGACTATTCTGCTGCACCACTAGAATTAAGTGATGGCACGGGCAATCGCACTGAGACGCCTGCGCACTGTCCGTCATGTCTCAGACTTTGAAACTCCAGCACCGCTTATCAGCAATGGCCGCTTGGCGGTGCTTATCCTGCTTGGCGCCGAAGCGATGTTGTTCGGCGGATTTATCGGTGCCTTCCTGATCTACAAACTGAGCGCACCGTTCTGGCCCCCGCCGGGGCTGCCGCGCTTGCCGATCGCTGTGACCTGGGCCAACACCATGGTCCTGCTCGGCAGCGCCATGACCATGAAGCTGGCGGTTGAAGCGGCGCGCGAAGGCCGGCGATTCCATTTGCGCGCCTGGTTGTTGCTGACCGCTGCGCTGGGCACGCTGTTTGTGTCGGTTCAAGGCAGCGAATGGACGCGCTTGGAGGCTCATGGCCTGCATCTACATAGCGGCAACTACGGCGCGACGTTCTACGTTCTGATCGGATTGCACGCTCTTCACGTTATATGCGCAGTTCTGTGGTTGTTAGGCGTGACCGTGGCCGTCGTGCTTGCACGGCCGGGGCAGGATCGACGGGCCGCGGTCGAGGTGTGCGCCATCTACTGGTATTTTGTCTGCGCGGTCTGGCCCCTGTTATTCGGCCTGGTCTATTTTTAGGCTCGATAGGGTAGACACAGTGTTTTTTAGCCAAAAAACGATTTATCGCGGCTGGCATGGATTTGCTTGGCAAGTTGCCGCGCGGGCGAGGGTCTGCGTCAGCACGACCAATCATCCGCCTGTCCCTTTTTGCAGATGCCCATCCCTTAGTCCTATCCCTGCTCAGGGAGGGTGGGTTGCAACCAGGACAATGGGGTCTTGGGTCAGGCAAATGACCGTTGGCCTGGTCGCGCTCCTGAGCGTGGTGGTTCCCAAACTGGCTTGGGCCTGCGCGGTGTGCGGACTGCCGGCGGGTGACCACGCCGCTCACGCCTTCGATACCAGCATCTTATTCATGATGGCGGTACCCTATGCCGTCTGCGCCATCGCGGCGGTGGTGGGATGGTGCGCCTATCGTAACGGCCGGCGGCGTATCCAAGAGCGGATGCACAAGGGCGCGGGAGCGCGGCCGTGACGGACGTTTTTCGGGCCGCGTGCGTTAGCTGGCCGCTAGAGGGAACCAATGAGTGAAAGCTCGACGGCCGTCGGCACGCCAGAACCCCAGGCGCACGGCGGTTTTGAAGATGCAGTTGAAACTCCGCTTACGCCCGGTAGCCGCGGCAAACTGGGGATGTGGATCTTTTTGGTGGGTGACGCGACCACCTTCGGCACCGTGATCGCGGCTTACGCGGCACTGCGGATCGGTAACCTCAACTGGCCTCTGCCTTCCACGATCCTGGGCATTCCTGCCACTGCCCTGATGACCTTCGTCCTGATTTGCAGCAGTATGACGATGGTGCAGGCGTTGGCGGCGATACGTCAAGACCGACAGCTGGCGTTTCGCGTCTTCTTGTTCCTGACGGTCGTGGGCGGGTTGCTGTTCTTGGGACTGCAGGCGCGCGAATGGCATCATCTCATCTTCACGCGCGGCTTGTCGATCAAAACCAGTTTGTTCAGCGCTACCTTCTTTCTGCTGACCGGTTTTCACGGATGCCACGTCATTGCCGGCGTACTGCTCCTGAGTGTTCTGCTGATACGAGGGCTATTGGGTAAGTTGGGCGCGGCGCAGGCCCGTACCGTGGAAGTGGCGGGGCTGTACTGGCATTTTGTTGACCTGGTGTGGATTTTGATTTTTACCTTCGTTTATCTGATCTAGCGCCGAGGCGACCTTTGATGGAGCAGGCGATTGAGCCCGGCCGCGTGCCGGTGGAATATATCGAGCCCAATTATCTGGCGATTTGGCTTTATCTGGCGGTTCTGACCGGACTCGAGTTGCTGGTGGTTTACGCGCGCCTGGACAAGGCCTTGATGGTTGGGCTGCTGATCGGCTTGGCGTGGGCCAAGGTCGCGATGGTGGCGATGTATTTCATGCATTTGCGCTTCGAGCGGCGCGGGATGCTGGTGGTGGCGCTAAGCCCGCTGCTGCTCATCATGGTGATGGTCACTGTGCTGGTGCCCGACGTCTCTACCCGCGACTACGCCCGCCACGGCAGCGGCGAGGTAGCCTGGATGGTGCGCGCGGTCGCGCATAATCTGCAAAACATTAATCCCAATAGTGATAGTTTGCCGGGAGCAAATCCTCAAGGCGCCGATAGGGTCCGCTGAGTGGCAAGTATCGGAGAGTCGAGCTGATGCTTGCTGGGGTGCCTTACCTGGCCACGGCTAACGCAACCCTCAACCTGGTGGCGGCAATCTTCCTGGGCGCGGGTTTCTACTTTATCCGGCAGGGACGGGTCACGGCCCATCGGCGATGCATGGTCTTGGCCTTCGTCGTGTCGGTGGTCTTTTTGGTCTGCTATCTGCTTTACCATTACCAGGTCGGCGACGTGCGCTTCAGCGGCCAGGGCCTTATCCGCCCGGCCTACTTCATTCTCCTGATTTCTCACATCCTGCTCGCCTTTGCCGTCCCGCCGCTGGCGATTATCACCTTGACGCGTGCTTTGCGTGGTAATTTCAAGGCTCATCGCCGGATCGCGCGCTTTACTTGGCCTATCTGGATGTACGTCTCAATCACCGGCGTGATCGTCTATTTTCTGGTCTACATTGCCTATGGACCGCCTAACATCCATTAACATTGGAGCGGTTTTGGCGGCAGTGATGATTAGCGCGGGCGGAGTGGGCCGGGTATTTTGAAGCCATGAAAGAGCGATTGCAGGACGATCTGAAGGCGGCGATGAAAGCCCACGATAATATCCGGGTGATGACCATTCGTGGAGTTTTGGCCGAGATTACCCGCACTGAGAAAGATACGCGCCATCCGGCCACCGAAGCTGAAGTGATGGCGGTGCTCAAACGCGAGCGGGGGCGGCGCGAGGAAGCGCTTGGGTTTGCCCGCCAGGGGAATCGCCAGGATCTGATCGAGCAGTACGAAGCCGAGGCGCGCGTGTTGGACGGCTATATTCCAGCCGCGGTGGACGCCGAGCAGGTACGAGCCGCCATCGCCGCGGAGATTGATGCTGGACATAATCAGATCGGATCGATCATGAAGAGCCTGCGCGAGCGCTTTGGCGCCCGCCTGGACAACAAGCTGGCCAGCGATCTGATCCGCTCAGCGCTGGGGAAGCTGAGTAAATAGTCGAAGTGCATAGCAGCCCGCCGAACGCATTTGGCTGCGAAGGCACGGTCTATGACCAATCTGATTGCAGCTCGTTGTCAGATGGGGGTCTCGCTAGGATTCCACATTGTTTTCGCGGTCATCGGCGTGGCAATGCCCCTGATGATGGTCATGGCCGAAGCGCATTACGCGCGGAGCGGCGACCAAACCAGCCTTGTGCTGGCCCGGCGATGGGCGCGCGGGACCGCCATTCTGTTCACCGTTGGCGCGGTTTCGGGCACAGTACTGTCGTTTGAGCTAGGTCTCCTTTGGCCCCGCTTCATGGCCTTGGCGGGTGCCATCTTCGGCTGGCCCTTTGCCCTGGAAGGCTTCGCCTTTTTCACTGAGGCGATTTTTTTGGGCATTTATCTGTTCGGCTGGGAGCGGTTGTCGCGCGGGATGCATCTGGGTGCCGGCGTGATCGTCGCGATTAGTGGCGCCCTCTCCAGTATGTTCGTAGTCTCGGCTAACGCCTGGATGAACACCCCGGCCGGATTCACGCTTATTGACGGCAAACCGGCAACCGTCGATCCGATGGCTGCCATGCTCAATCCGGCGGCGCTCTCCCATGGCCTGCACATGACCTCCGCTGCTTATGTCGCCACTGGCTTCTTGGTTGCGGGAATCCATGCGCTGGGACTGCTTAAAGAGCCCACCAGCGTCTTCCATCGCCGTGCCCTAGCTATTGCGCTGATAGTGGGAGGGTTGGCGGCGGTTACTCAACCCATCAGCGGCGATCGGGCGGGCGAGATCGTGGCTCGTTATCAACCCGCCAAGCTAGCCGCCCTGGAAGGATTGTTCAAAACTGAAAAAAGAGCGCCTCTGACCATTGGCGGCTACGTCGAAACCGCCCAACGGCGGACGGTCTACGGGCTAAGGATTCCGCTCCTGCTTAGCCTGATCGCGTTGCGCGATCCAAACGCTACTGTGAGCGGGCTCGACGCCTTCGCGCGCCAGGACTGGCCTCCTTTTCTGCCGCTGCTCCATCTGAGCTTTGACGCGATGGTCGGGATCGGCTTTCTGCTACTGGCGTTGACCCTCTGGGGGGTCTGCAGCTATTGGCGGACGCGGCAAGTACCGACCAGCCGGGGATTTTTGCTGGCGCTTATCTGCGCGGCGCCGTTGGGAATGATTGCGGTCGAATTGGGCTGGATCGTAACCGAGCTTGGGCGTCAACCCTGGATTATCTACGGAATAATGCGCACCTCCAGCGGGGTCACGCCGATGCCCGGACTGATCGCACCCTTCATTGCGATCACTCTGGTCTATCTGCTGCTGATGGCCGTGGTGATTCAACAGTTATGGATGATGACGATTGATTCGCCTCGCCGGACGTCAGAGCTAGCATGACTAGTTTGGCTCCAATGTTCAGCTTGCCCGGAATGACGGCGGGCGCTCTGCTAACCGCGCTCACGCTGTATTTTTTGTCGGGAGGAGCTGACTTTGGCGGCGGGGTGTGGGACTTACTCTCCACGGGTGCGCGCAAAACCGCACAGCGCAAGCTTATTACACAGGCTTTGGAACCCATCTGGGAGGCCAACCATGTCTGGCTGGTTCTTATTATCGTTGGCTTGTGGACCGGGTTTCCGCTGGCGTTTGCACATATCACTACACTGCTACATGTCCCCCTATTGATAATGCTTCTGGGGATCGTGTTGCGCGGCACCGCATTCAGTTTTAGTACCCAGGGCGTGCTTTCGGCACGAGCGGCAAAACTGGCTACGCATCTTTTCGCGATTTCCAGCACCATCGTGCCGGCCTTACTCGGTATCGTACTGGGCGCGGTCGCCTCGGGACGTTTGCCGCAACAGCCCCAGCGCGCCGCCGACTTCTTCACGCCTTGGCTGGGACTGTTCCCATTGTGGATCGGCTTTTTTGCCCTGGCACTCGCGGCTTACCTCTCGGCGGTCTATCTCACTGTCGAAGCCGAGGGAGACCTCGCGTTGCAAAATGATTTTCGCTTGCGTGCGCTTGTTGCTGGCGCGGTGGGTGCAGTCGGGGCCGCCGGCGGCTACCTTAGCGCCAAGCGCGACGCGCCCGTGCTGTGGACCGGGTTGATTCGACATTGGTGGTCCTGGCCGCCGCAAATTGCGGCTATCCTTTTGGGACTTTTAGCCTTCGTGATGCTATGGCAAAGGCGTTTTCATTTTGCTCGAGCCTGTGCCATCGCGCAGGTGGCTCTGGTGATATGGGGGTGGGGGTTGGCTCAGTTTCCTTATCTGGTAGTCGCGCATCTGACCGTGTTTGACTCGGGTGCAGTAGCAAGCACCCTGCGCTACTTGCTGGTATCGTTGGTTGTGGGGGCGCTAATTCTGTTTCCATCCTTCGGGGGGCTTTATTGGCTGTTCAAGGGGCGCCGACTGCGGGCGTGAGGGAAGCGGTTACGGTCGGCGGTCGATGATGGTCATGCGAGCGCAGTTGCAATTCTTTCTCCTGGATCAGAGAGGAACTTAATAGGGGTGGTATCTTTTCGAGCTGCGCCGCTGCCAGCCGAAGCAGCGGCACTTTCACAGCAGGGGGCCAGAGAAGGTCTACCGACGGCGAATCATCGGCCTACAGCCCCTCTAGGCCTCTTCGCCACTCTGGCGACAATGCCCTAGGTCGGTTACAGCACCTGCTCAAGGAAGCTCAGCGAGCGCAACTTGCGTTCCAGCAGCGGAGAGATGAAGCGGCCGATGGCAGCTTGCGCCTGTGGGCTGGCCCACTGCGCTTGCCCGACTTCAGCCAATGGCATCGAGCCCAGGCGGCTGAGCGCGGCGACACTGGCGGCATCCAGGTTGATGGCCTCGTTGTCGGCGCCGACCCGGCAGGCTTGGCATACGATCCCGCCATGAGACACCATGAAGCCGAAGCTTTTGACCTGAGGCCCGGGCTTGGCGGCGCATAGGCGGCAGCGGGTAAACTCAAGCTGATAGCCGGCCCAGCGCAGGAGTTGCAACTCGAAAGCCTGACGCAAGGCCGGGCTGGGGCCCAGGCGGGTCAGCGCTAGCATCGCGGCCGCCAGGACTTCATAAGCGCCGGCGCTGTCACCCTGTTCGCGGCTAAGCGCGTCGGTCAATTCGACTAGATAGCTGCCCAGCCCGATTTTGCCCAGGTCGTCGGTCAAATCGAAGGCGGGCAGGGCGGCGGCTTCGGCGCGGGTGATGAACACCAGCTCCCCCTGCGGGCGGCGCCGATAATAGACCATCACATGGGAGAAGACTTCCAGCTTACGCTCGAAGCGGCGTCGCGATTGCTTGGCGCCCTTGGCGATACCGGCCAACTTGCCGGAATCGCGGGTAAGCAGGGTGACAATCCGATCGGACTCGGCATAGTCGCGGGTGCGCAGTACGATGGCGGGAGAAACTTCTTCGGCCGGCATGGCGGCGCTTACAACTCTTGAAGCATCGTCTGCTGGATTTTCTTGACCTGCGCGCGCATCGTTTCGACTGCGGCCAGGGGTCGCCCACTGTTGCTTGCTTCGCGCATCAGGCTGTCGAAGCGCAGCAGGATATTGGCGATTTTGGCGGTGGCTTCGAACCGCGCGCGGTCGCGCAATTCCTGGCTTTCCCAAGCGCGATTGGCGTATTCGTGGAGCTCTTCGCTCTGAATCAGCAACTCGCGTGCGGTCTCTTCGTAGCCCTTGATGAGCTGGCGGATGACGTCGCGCAGCTTGCCGCGCTCCTCGGGATCCTTCCACAGCACATGCTGCAGAAAGGGCAGATCTTCCTCGCTGACCTGCTCCCGTCCCATCAACAGGGCGTGAGCGCGCAGCACCTGCAGGGCTTGGTGGTAACGTCGATCGGAGGCGATTATTTGCTGGGCGCGCAGCTCGCGGCGCAAATCTGCTACGGTGTGCATCACCCCAGCCGGCAGCTCTATGGCAGCCGTGGCTTGGCGCAGCTCGGCCAATTCAGTGAATTGGATACGGGTGCGCTGCACCGGAGCCTGAGCCTCGATCATCTTGAGGAAGCGAAAATCCTCGACAATATAGTCGACCACGAAACGGAGCAGAAACCGATCGTAGAGCGCGGTGAGGTCGTCCTCCTCGGGCAATTCGTTCGACGCGCCGAACAGCGTGATCAAAGGCACCGCCATGCGCTCTCGGCCATTGTGAAAAAACCGCTCGTTGGCGATTGTCAGCAGGGCGTTGAGAATGGCCGAGTTGGCTTTGAAGACCTCGTCGAGAAAGGCGATATGGGCTTCAGGCAGTTTGTGGCTGGTCACCCGGCGGTAGTCGTCATGCTCCAGGGCGCGCAGGCTGACCGCGCCAAACAGCTCCTCGGGGGTGGTGAATTTGGTCAGCAGCCACTGAAAGTAAGTAGCGCCTTCGATACGTTGGCAAAGCTCTTCGGCCAGCATCGATTTGGCGGTTCCCGGCGGTCCAACGATCAACACGTGTTGGGCTGCTAGCAGGGCGCACAGGGCACCGTCGACCAACTCGCCGCGCTCTTGAAACTGCCCGTTGAGCTCCTCTCGGATGCGGACCAATTTTTCGTGCGCGCTCATTTTCCCGTCAGGTTAGCAAAGCCCGCCCGCCCCTCAAATAACCTAGCCTCGGCTGGCTCGCCTCTCGCGGCTGGCGGCGCGATCGGCTAGCGTGATGCATCGTTGATATCCGCTGCGCTCGCCCCCCGGACTTCGCCTGGCAAAGGGTTGAGCGCCCGCAGTCAGCCTCGATGGCACGAATTCGCAACACCGCGCGCTTGTTTCGCGATCCTGCCTTTGCCTTGGCACTTTCTGAGCTGGACAAGGAGGTGACACGTGGTGGCGTCTTCCGCGTTGATCCGGAAGGATGGTTTTCCCGGCCGGCACCGCTTGAAGTCGAAATCGGCGCCGGTAAAGGCGACTTCATCGTGGCTTGGGCCCGAGCCCATACGGCTCACAATTTTCTGGCTCTAGAACTGGGCGGCTCGGCTTTCCACTGGTTGATGCGGGCGGTAATCGACGCTGGGCTTCCCAATTTACGCGCGCTTCACGCCGACGCTCGCAGCGTGGTTAACCTGATGCTGCCGGCAGCCAGCGTCGCGGCCTTCCACATTTATTTTCCCGATCCCTGGCCAAAAAATCGCCATCAGCGCCACCGGCTTTTTTCTCCTGCCTTCGTAGCCGGTCTGGCCCGATGCCTGCAGTCCGACGGCATAGTCTATCTAGCTACCGACGTGCAGGCCTATTTCTGCGTGCTTAGCAAGCTGATGGAGGAGGGGGGCTTCGAACTTGTCCAAAGGCCGGGAACCGACGACCTGCGCGGTACTTTCGGGCGCAAGTTCGAGCGTGCCGGCCGTCCCATTTTCCGCGCCTGCTACGCGCGGAAGGTGGCTAATTTTGTGCCGCATAAGTGAGCAAGCTGGTGAGATGCTCAGCTTGCCTTCGCCCCCCTCATTTCATAGGCTGCTAGGGGTTCCAAATGAAAGTTCGGCTACTTTCGCTATCACTTTGCCTGGCGCTCCTGACTGGTGCTTGCGCCAACAAAAAGGTTCCCTCGGTCCACGATTACTATTCGCAGGGCGAGTATTTTTACGACCGCGGCGTGTACAAAGGCGCGATCGAAAACTACCAGCGCCTAGTCGACCAGTATCCCTTTAGTCCCTTGGCCGAGCAGGCGGAACTTAAGATCGGGCTGACCTACTACACGATGCATGACTATCCCGAGGCGATCAGTGCCTTGAGCGATTTTGTCCGAATGCATCCCATGAACAAGGAACTGCCGCTGGCGAGCTATTATCTGGGGATGTCGTATTTCGACCAGATGCACGGACCGGCCCAGGACCAGAGCAACACCAAGTCGGCGATGGAGCAGTTCCGGTTGTTAGAAGCGCATTATCCGGAGAGTGCGTTCGCCGAGTTGGCCCATCAGCGGATTGAGGTCTGCCGGCAGGTGCTGGCTGGCAACGAGTACATGATTGGCAGCTACTACGCCAAGCAGGCCAATTTTCCCGCCGCCGAGTCGCGTTATGCCGAACTGATGGAGATGTATCCCGAGACGCCGGTGGCACCCAAGGGATTGTACGATTTGGCCGAAACCTTGAAGAAAGAAGGCAAGAAATATTCGGCGGCACAGGCTTTCGCAGCGATCAAGGCGGATTACGGCAAAACCAAATATGCCGCGCTTGCCGACAAGGAGCTAAAGCAACTTAACCAGCCGGTCGATACCGAAGAGGATCCACTGAGGCTGGTATTGGCGGAAAGCGGCTTCGGCCCCCCTCAGGACGAACCGCCCCTGATAACCGTTAGTCATCACGAACGCGACGGGATGAGCGCCGGAGCGGCGCCGGTGGCTGGTGGCGCGGCGCTGACCCCGGCAGTCGCCGACAACGGCCCGCCGGTTACGCTGCGCGGGATTCGGCTGGCCTCTTCGCCCAAGCCGATATCGATTATTTTCGATCTGAGCGGTCCGGTTAAGTTCCAAAAGCATTTTGAGGGCGGTCCCGATTTCAGCACCCTGACCGTGCGGATGCTTAATACCCAGCCCGATTCCAAGCTGGACCAGCATATGGTGTTCGACCGCTCGATCTTTCGCGATTCCGACATTAAAAGTGACGGTACCTCCACTACGGTGGTGGTCAATACCACCCATGTGGCCCGCTTTGCGATCATTCCGCTCGAAGAACCCTCGCGCCTGCTGATAACCTTTACCAGTGATGAAACCGATTTGGGCCAGGCGGGTGACCAGACCACGGACAGTCAGGAAGGCGACGCGTCGAGCGATCAGCCCTGATCGAATAAGCCAAAATTCGCGCCCCGGGCGGCGAGCTAAGGTGAATTAGCGATGGCTCAAATTGTACGGTTAGCCGGGGCCGCCGCGGTGCCCCCATGCTCGATAGTGATTTTCGGTGCTTCCGGCGATTTGGCGATGCGCAAGCTGATGCCGGCGCTTTACGATCTCGATGCCTGCCAACAGGGGATGCTGGCCGAGACCACGCGAATTGTAGGTGCCGCGCGTCGTCCTCTCAGCCAGGAGCAATTTCGTGCCCACGCGGCCGAGGGGATCAAACGCTTTTCCCGCAGCGGCTTTAATGACGAATGCTGGCGGCGCTTTGCCGCTCGCCTGCATTATGTGCCCGGAGCGGAGGGCGCCACCGGCTTCGCCCACTTGCGCGACGCTCTGCAGCAAATTGAAGCTGCCGCCAACCTGCCACCTAATCGCATCTTCTATCTGGCTATTCCGCCCGGCTCGATTCAGAAATGGGTGGAATGGCTCCATCAGGTTGGATTGATCAATCCCCCCGAGGTTGCGGGCTTTACCCGAGTGGTGGTGGAAAAACCGATCGGCAACGACTTGGCCAGCGCATTGGCGATCAACCAGGGCCTGCATCGCTACTTAGCGGAAAGTCAAATTTTTCGAATTGACCATTACCTGGGTAAGGAAACCGTCCGCAATTTCATGGTGCTGCGCTTTGCCAACAGCATCTTCGAGCAGGTTTGGAACAACCATCACGTCGATAACGTGCAGATCACGGTGGCGGAACACGAAGGGGTGGGCACGCGCGCGGATTATTACGATCATGCCGGCGCCTTGCGCGATATGGTCCAGAATCATTTACTGCAACTGCTGGCCCTAATTGCGATGGAGCCGCCGGTCACGCTGGAGGCCGACGCTATTCAGGAGGCCAAGCTAAACGTGCTGCGCGCACTGGGGCCGCTTACGCCCGCCGAGGTCGCCAACCAGGTAGTGCGGGGGCGCTATACCAGTGGACAAATCGAGGGCCAGACGGTCCCGGGGTATCTGGAAGAGGCCGGGGTGAGCGCCGGCTCGCAAAGTGAAACCTTCGTGGCGCTCAAACTGTCTATCAACAACTGGCGGTGGTCGGGAGTACCTTTCTACCTGCGCACCGGCAAACGGCTGGCAAAACGCACCAGCTCCATCGCAATCCACTTCCGGCCCTTGCCGCGGATTTTGTTCGCCGAGCACGCCGATTTGCCGGCCAATATTTTGATGCTGCGGATTCAACCCGATGAGGGTTTTTCTCTGACGGTGTCGGCCAAGCATCCGGGCTTGGGCTTGACCATCCAGCCTGTGCGGATGGACCTCCATTACGCCGGCGTCTTCGGTGCCACCTCGCCCGAGGCTTACGAGATGCTACTGTATGAAGTGATGTTGGGGGATCAGACCTTGTTCGTGCGCGCGGACATGGTGGAGCGTTCGTGGGGCTTCGTCCAGAGCATTCTGGACGCTTGGCGCGGGGAGAACCCGCCGCGGCTGGCGGTTTATCCGGCCGGAAGTTGGGGACCGCCGGCGGCGGATGAGCTGCTGGCGCGCGGCGGCCACCTCTGGTGCGAGCCTTAATCAGGCCCCGAAGGCCGAGCGCGTCGCGCTTCTTGACGCAAAGGGTACCCAGTTTAGAGCATTAGTTCTTGAAGTACGCGCACCTTCAAGCTGAGGCCGGCTGTTCCTCCGTCTCGGCGCCACGTAAATTGCCCGGCATGGCAGTCGGGGTGCGGGTCGCGGATAAAAAGTTTCGCGGGGGAAATCAGGGGCATAAAATTTTGTCTATAGAGACAAAGATCGTGCCGGTTTAGCCCGGCCGGTTGCACTTAACCTTCCGTCTGTCCTTTCCAAGCGCGCCGCGCGCGGGACCAAGTCGGCCCTTAACCATTGCACTGATGGAGGAGCCTTTATGCTGACGCCGGGCAAAGATAAAGGAATCGCCAACCCGTTTCCATTGGGGCTGGCCTGTCTTGGAATCACTACTTTCTTGTTGGGTTTTGCCGTTCTGTTTCAATCGCCGACGGGCTGGATGCCATATTTCGGCGAGGCCGTCCTTATCGGCGGCGTCGGTGAGTTGTTGGCTGGAATGTGGAGCTTTGCTTATGGCAATACGATGGGCGCGACCCTCTTTTCCTACGTTGGCGTCCTTTATGCCTGGTTCGGGCTGATTAACGCCCCTAACTTGGCGGCCTTCGGCATGCTCTCCTCCAGCGCCACCATCCGCGCCAGCGCCTCGATTTCCATCGGCATGGTATTGTTGGTCTCGGGTGTGATTATCGCCTATTTGTGGGTGGCTTCCTTCGCTGAATCGGCCACCCTCAACGGCACCCTGCTGTTTTTGTGGCTGTCGTGGGTGTTGCTGGGAATCGCACACTTTGGCCCGTATGGCTTGGTGGGGATCGCAGGCGGCGCCGCCGCCATCTTAAGCTCGCTGGGCGCTGCTTACGGGTCGTTCGCCGAGGCCTTCAACGAGGCGTATCGCAGTGAGGTGATGCCGGTGGGGCTGATCCCTTCGGTGCGCGATCGCGCAGAGAACGAGGAGTACGAGCGCATTCGACGGCTGCATGCCGAAGGGCTACGCGCCGGACCGACGCCGTCCACGATCCAGCCTCATACCGATCTGCACGCCTGAGCTATCCTCGTTTGGCAAAGCCGGGGGTGTAAGCTCCCCGGCTTTGCACTTTTTGTGTTGCTTTGTAATCAAGGCTGGCGGAGGCGCCTGGCCGAAAGGCTTGCGCGACATGGAGGGGCCGAGACGCCCGCCCTAAGAGCCGCCGCCGGGCATAGACAGCCTAGCCTGAGAAAAATCCTTCGCCATCATCTACCCCCACCTCTCTACTGGTCGGGGGAGAAGCTTCAGCAATTTATAGATGACGGCATTTGCAGAAAGTCTCGCGGTCAGCGCGGCCCTTTTTTGCGTTGCTCTTCCTCACGGTAGCGGCGATAGAGAATTTGCCATTCGCTGCTGCCCTCGACCACGCCGCGGCGCAGGGAGGCGATTTTGCGCCGGACCACGGCATCAAGCTGGTCGCCACGCTCGGCCCATTGACCCACTATTTCACGCCCCCGGCGCAGGGCCAGGGAGAAATTAGGAATCTCGGCCAAGCCTTCGTCGCGCAAGCGGGTAAGGGCTTCACGAACTAAAAACAGCATCCGCGCTTCGCTCAGCTTCATTTGACTACAGGGTAAACCCCTTTTGTTCGGCTAGGCGCTGCTTGATGAGCGTGCGCAGCCGGGTGGCGTCGACGCCCGGATGCTGGCGAGCCTGAGTCTCGGCCATCCGCTCGGCCTCCTCGTCCAGCTTGGCTTCGATCTCGAAGTTGTCGGAGAAAAGTTCGACCACGCAGGCAATGACATCTTGCACTGGGGCTTTCAAAACGAGTTGCCCGTGGGCAATCAACCCCTCGATCAAGGCGTGAGCCAGAGC
Source organism: Candidatus Binataceae bacterium (assembly GCA_035294265.1). NCBI lineage: Bacteria > Candidatus Binatota > Binatia (SeqCode) > Binatales (SeqCode) > Binataceae (SeqCode) > Binataceae bacterium (SeqCode). Next base: position 37,342 of record DATGLK010000035.1, on the reverse strand, counting down.
GTCGATTTCAGACTCTCTAATCGGCACAAGATACTCCCATTTTCAGCGCCACCCGCTGGCGCGTAAGCGTTGCTGGAGGATTTGAGCTTGGCTGACATAGGCCTGCTCGACGGGTTGGCTCAGGGCCGCGTAAAACTCCTGGATATGACCCAGGTTGGCGCCGAAGTCGGGCAAGAGATGTCGCGAGCGCGAGCATAAGGCGATCTCGCTGTCGGGCAAAACTACGATTTTGATGTCGTCAACCAGTCCCAGCAGGCGTGAGCTATAGGTACATTGCAGCGTGCGGGAAGCGGAATCAACGCCCACCAAACGCCATCCGCCAAGATTTTGAACGGTCTGGCGGCTGAGCGCAAAGAGTTGATCCGGGGTAAGGCCCGGAAAGCCGCGTTGAACGAGTTCTGGAAAGCGCGGGCCAGAGGGCGTGAGGGGCGAAAGGGCGCGTGTTAACGATGCTCGCGCCGCGCGCCGGCCACTGGCGCGGGGCGCGAGCTGATCACACGCCGCCAAGCTCGCGCCTCGCACGCTGGTCGCGGCCCAGTTGCGCCACAGGTAGCGGCTCAAGCGGGCGCGCAGGCCCGGCGGCGCCAGCAATGCCACATTGTTGAGCGCGATCGCACCGGCGGCGGCGCTCAACAGCAGGCCCAGTGCTCCGGCTGCGGTCAATAACAGGCCGTGACGGCTGTATCGCTGGGGGCGGGTGCTCGCCCGCCGGCGCTGGGCGGAGCGCGGCCTAGGCTTTGCCACCCGCGCTCCGGATCGGCCAGAATTGACTATTTGGCTGGAAAGGAGGCGAAACACTTATCGGAAAGAAAAATCTGACTTTCGATATAGTCGTGAATTATTGGTTTGCGCCCCAACTCGGCCATCGCTCCGACCAGCACCCACCAATTAAGCATCTCATGCAGTCCGGCCGCTTCGGCCTGAGCCTGGGTACGCGAGCGCCAGAAATCATAATCGGCGCGGCGCAGCGCATCCAGCATCTGGCGGTCAGATTGGTGGTCTGGAATGACCCAGCCCATGGCGCTCGACAAAAACGCATGCGACCAGCTCGAGGAGGCCATCAGGACGATTCGGTAAGGACTCTCGGCTGCGGCCTGCGCCAGTTTGGCTCCCACTTCCATGCACATCGCGGGGCTGGGGCCCGGCGGATCAGGCATCGCTTCCTGGCGGGGCTCCTTGAACAGGTGATCGAAAGCACCGCCCGCCGACAGCACGGCACTGCCGTAGCAATTAACGTGAAAGGGTACGATGGGATGCTGGAAGCCGCGGCGATCGCAATCCAGGTACAACACGGTGTTGACAAAGGCGTGGGCCAGGTCGCCATGAAGCTTGTAGGCATACGGCATCGGAACCCCGCGCCGGATCAATCCGGCGGTCAGCGCGCGGGCGCCATTGCGATGGCCATGCAGGCGCAAGGTCCAGTCCTTGGGCTCGCCCCAGGCGTTGGGAACCTTGGACCATTGCCCATGCGACCATGGCCGCACCTCAAGATCGTCGTCTAGGCCGAAGATGCAAAAGGTCGGGATAATGTCTTCTTTGAAATTTTCGTACTGGTCGTCGCCAAAAATCACGATAAAGTCGGGATTGAAGGCGTCCACCTCGGCGCGCAGCCGGCGAAAATTCTCCCACATGCGAGCCCGATAACGACGAGAGGTCGCAAGCCCATTATCCTCGCCCAGTTCGGCCAGCCCCTCCGCCTGCCAGTTGGCCCGGTCACGGTAGCGCGGATCAACGTTGGGTGCATTCATGATACGCAGGAAGCTTGCCGGTATGAATTCGTCGGCCACCACCAAGCCCGGGTAGTGGGTTGTTCCGATGCCCAATATTTCACCCATGGCGATGCCTCCCAAAGGCGAACCGGTTTATGTCGTGTTTCGATCTCTTGGCACTTTTCGTGCGTCCGCGCAACTTGTCGATCATGCCAACGGATCGTGTTGGGGTAGGACGGTAACCTCCAGCGGCCACAGCCCAGGCGGACTAGCGATTATCTGCGCCACCGCCGTGGCGACCTGGTCGGGGCGCAGCATCGCCGAGCGGTTGAGTCGCTTGTTGGGTGGAACCAGGGCGGTATCGACCAGACCAGGGAGCACCACCGCCACACGCACGCCATGCTTGCGCCATTCCTCGAAGCAGGCATGGCTGAAGGCGATGAGACCAGCTTTGGCCGCCGCATAGACCGCCTCACCGCCGCGTGGTTGGCGGCCGGCTGCGGAAGCAATATTGACGATTGTCCCCGCTCCTTGAGCGATCATTTGAATCGCGGCCAGGCGCGCTAGTGCGATGGGGGCGCGGAGATTGACGGCCAGTATCCGGTCGACATCGCTTTCACTGGTTTTGACCAACGGCTGGCGTGCAGGGGCCCAGCCGGCGTTGTTGACCAGCACGTCAATCCGCCCGTAGCGTTCCACCGTGGTCTGAAGCAACGCCTGGGCCGCGTCATTTTGCGCCAAGTCGAGCAACACGATCAGCGAGTCGGCCGGCGCAAGGCCGCTTAAGCGGCGAGTTTCAGCCAGCTCTTCGGCGCTGCGCGCGGCTAGCGCCAGCTTGAAACCGCTTTCGCCCAGCCTCAGTGCAAGCGCGCGCCCGATCCCGCGTCCAGCACCTGTGATCAGGGCAACTTTGCCCTCTGCTGAGTTTTGAGCTGCTGGAAACATTGCTTTGATGCTTGCGCCAGAATGCCAGGTTTCTCAGACTAGAAGCACAACAGTGCCGGTGTGAGGCTAGATGAATCTACAAGTATTCAGGGAATATGACATCCGAGGCGTGGTCGAGGAAGACTTCGACGATAGCTTTGTGGTCGATTTGGGGCGCGCTTATGCCACGCTTTTGCATCGCGCCGGTAAAAAGACCATCACGGTAGGACGCGATTGCAGGTTATCTTCGGACCGCCTGCGCGATCTACTGCTGGAGGGATTGTTGCCGGCCGGAATCGACGCGGTGGATATCGGCGTGGTGCCGACCCCGCTGCTGTACTTTTCGATGGTGCATTGGCAAATGGATGGCGGGGTGATGATCACCGGCAGCCACAACGCCGCCGAATACAATGGCTTCAAGTTAGGGGTGGGCAGCTCGACCATTTTTGGCGAGGAAATCCAAGAAGTTGCCCGGATTATGCAGCGGCGCGATTTTCTTACTGGAGGCCAGCGGGGACGGTTGCACGCGCGCCCGGTTTTGCCCGACTACCGCGACTACATCCGGAGTCAGTTTAAATTCTCGCGCCCCTTGACCGTGGCGGTAGACGGGGGCAACGGATGTGGCGGGGTGGTGGCAGTACCGCTGATGCGCGAACTGGGGTTCACGACGGTTGATCTGTATATCGAGATGGACGGCCGTTTCCCCCATCATCATCCCGACCCCACGGTCGAAGACAATATGCAGGACCTGATTAAGGCGGTGCGCGGGTCCCACACCGACGTTGGGATTGCCTACGACGGCGATGCCGATCGAATTGGGGCGGTGGACGAGAACGGCCGTATTATCTGGGGCGACGAGCTGCTGATTCTTTTTGAGCGGGCGATTTTGGCCCAGCAGCCCGGGGCGACGATTATCGGCGAAGTAAAATGCTCGCAGCGGCTATATGACGACATCGCCCGGCGCGGCGGGCGGCCAATAATGTGGAAAACCGGCCATTCCTTGCTCAAGAGCAAGCTCAAGGAGGAGCATGCGGCGCTAGCGGGCGAGATGAGCGGCCACATGTTCTTTGCCGATCGTTACTACGGCTTTGACGACGCGATCTACGCCTCGTTTCGCTTGCTGGAGATAATCGATCGTGCCGGATGCGGAATCGGCAAGCTGCTGGCCGACTTGCCCGCGATGGCGAACACGCCTGAGATCCGGGTGGATTGTCCCGATGAGCGCAAATTTGAGGTGGTGCGCAAGCTGGCCGACTTTTTCCGCCCGCGCTACGAGGTCAACGATATTGATGGCTTGCGGGTGAAGGTCGATGGCGGCTGGGGGCTGGTGCGGGCCTCCAATACGCAGCCCGCCTTGGTGTTGCGCTTCGAGGCGCCGAATCAGGTGGAACTGGAACGAATTCGTACCCTTTTCGAGCAGCAGCTCAAGCAGCAGGGGGTGATGTGAGCGAGGCGGATGGGGCGCGGAGAGCCGCGTCCGCCAGCGCCCTGATAATCGCCGGCGGGCAGGGCACTCGGTTCTGGCCGGCCAGCCGCCGCCTGCGTCCCAAACCGCTGTTCAGCCTGGACGGCAAAACCACTTTGCTGGCCGATACCATCGGTCGCCTGCCGCCGCTGATCGCCCGGGAGCGGATTTTTGTCCTGATTCCCGCACAACAGGTGCAGCCCTTTGCGGCGGCGCTGGCGGGAGCGATTCCAGCGCAAAACCTGCTGATTGAACCGCAACCGCGCGGCACCGCGGTAGCGATCGCCTACGGCTGTGCCTTGATCAAGCAGCGTATGGGCGAGGGGGTGGTGGCGGTGATGCCGGCTGATCACTTCATTGAACCCGCCAACCGTTTTCGCGCCACCTTGGCGCGCGCGATCGCGATTGCTGCGCGCCGGCAAGCGATCGTGGTGATCGGCGTGCCACCCACGCGACCCGATACGGGATATGGCTATCAGGAAGCCGGAGTACCGATTGCGGGTGGCTACCGCGTCAAGCGCTTCGTCGAGAAGCCGGCTGCGGCACTCGCCCGCAAAATGGTCTATTCAGGCCGATTCTTGTGGAATGCCGGAATCTTCGTGATGAGCCAGGAAAGCCTGGACGCCGAGTTGGCGGTGCAGGTGCCGCGGCTGGCGGCCGCGTGCAAGCGGTTGGTCAAGCAGCAGCAAGGATGGGAGCGGAGCTACGCCGGGCTTAAGTTCGATTCCTTCGATTATGAGCTCTTGGAGAAGAGTGCGCACGTGATTGGAGTACGGGCGAATTTTCGCTGGGATGACGTCGGGAGCTGGAACGGGTTGTGGGAAACCCAGCGCGGTCGCGATGGCAACGCCTTGCTGGGACAAGTTCTGGCGCTGGACTCGACTCAGGTGCTGGCGCGCGCCAACGGCCGCCTAATGGTCCTGCTGGGGGTAAAAGACCTGATCGCGATCGATACCGATGACGCCCTACTGATCGCCCATCGCGAACGCACCCAGGAGGTGCGCCGGGTGATCGAAGAACTCAAGCGGCGCGGTCTGGCGGCATATCTCTAGCGGACACTGCTCTATCCCCTCTCGCTTATCCCCTCATGGTCAGGAGAGCAGATAAGGAACGGAGCCATCGGTTACGCACTGCGCTGCCTCCAGCGCCGGCTGACTGCCTTCGGACCAGGTTTTCGGTGACCTGTCGGCGCTAAGCCATGGCAAAACTATCTTGCCAGTTATTTTAGCTATAGCTATCAATATTGCTCTTTTACGCCATCGCCGACACCGTCCACTCGTTGGCATCGACTACCTGTTGAGCATTATGAACGAAAATACTGTCCGGGCGCGAAACCTTTTGTTGCGGCTAATGTGTTCTTTGGGTTGGCAAATTTGTTGTGAAAGCGCTAGAAGTCCCTTCCGGGTTTGGGGAACGTCTTTCTTTATCAACTGGTTCGAACAACGGGAGGGTGCAGAATGAGACGCGATTGGGTGAATGTTCGTATGTTGGGGTTGCTCAGCCTGGCGCTGGTGGTGGGCGCCTGCGGAAGCAGTTCCAAGAGCACGCCGCCGCCGACGCCGAGCTCTTTTGGCTTGCTGGCGACCGTGCAATTGCCTGCAATTAACAACAAGCCGGCAATTTTGGCTTCCTTCGACATCAGTTGGTTCGACGATTTCGAGGGCAATCAGAATGTCTGGTTTACCGACGCCGGGAATAACGCGGTGGATCAGATTGATACCGCGAACAACACGTTCGTTCAGTACATAAACCAGGGCGGTTTCGGTGGTAACAATTCGCCTACGGATCATGACTGCAACGGACCAAACGGCGCGGTAACCGCAATCGGCCCCAACAATTCGTTCCACGAATTGTGGGTGGGTGATATCGCCAAGCCCACGCCTTGCGGTACGGGTTCGCCTCAGATCTGGGCGTTCGACCTGACCAAGACTCCGCCGACCGCGAATTTTGGCGGCCCCATCGCGCTTAACTGCGGTGTGGGAGGGTTGACCCCAATTAGCGGCGACCCGAGCAATGCGAGCCTCAACCCTGTTGCCTGCCCGTCGGCGGGTGCTCAGATCGAGCGGGCCGATGAGCTATCGTATGATAGTACCGATGATGTGATCTTGATCGCGGTGCCTCATCCGTCTCCGGGCTTGGTGAACGCCACGACCAATCCAGCCGGCTGCGCCACAGCGGTGGGCCAGAACTGCGGACCCTACGTAAACATCATTAACGCCGGAAGCGGCAAAGTGCTGGGACAGATCGTGTTTCCCCAAGCCACCAACGGCATCGAGCAGTCGCAGTGGGATGCCAAAACCGACACGTTTTTCGTTAACCTTCCTTACGATAGCGATCTTGGCAATGACGCCAATGGTAACCCAATTGGCGCCGTGGCAAAGATCAAGATCAATTCCGTCAACCCGCTGTCGGTCACAGTCAGCGTACCGACCACTCCGACCGCCCCCTACTCGACGATCGTGAGTTGCAGCGCCAACGGTCTGAGCACGATTAACCCCGCCAACCGTAACATGCTGCTCGGTTGCGCGAACTCGGTCGCCCCGAATTCTAATTTTCCTTCGCCCTTTCCGACCACCGGTAGCGCGACCAATCTGGCGGAGGTCATGAACGCCGACACTGGGTTAGTCGTGGCAGTGCCATTGACTGGAGTGCAGGCTGACGAGGTGTGGTATGACGATTTTAACAACGTCTACTACGAGTCCGGCCTGCCTGGCGGCGCGGTACAGTTGGGTGCGACCAACGCTGCCACCAACGCCGTCGTGGCCAACTTCCTGATGGCACACACCCCGCCGCCGCACAGCGTCACTGCGGACTCTGTTAACGGCCATGTCATCATGCCGGGTCCGCTCAACAACGACACCTGGGATAACAGCGCATCGCTGACCTTTCCCAACGGCGCGACCTCGCCGGGCAACTTCAGTTGCACCAAGGGCTGCGTTTGGGTGTTTGGGCTATCGCCCAACAATTCCTACCCGGTCGAGTAGGATTGTCTTGACCTGACCAAAAGGGCCGCGCGCCGGCAATCAACCGGCGCGCGGCCCTTCTTCGCTCTCCAGCGCCGCGAATAAGCGGCGAGCCAGGAACGATTCGCGTTGAAAAAAGCCGCGCGTATGGAATGAATCGCCTAGCTTCAGCAGCGCATAGTCTAGGTAGTGGCCCAATTCATGAGCCAGCGTGCGTAAAAACGTCTTGGGTCGCACCACCTCGCGCCGCTGCGCCGTACGCATCCAGACGATCAGCCGCGGCGGCCGCGCATTGGGATAAAAAATTCCGTGCAACTCGCGCCGGCTATCGCGCGGGCGCGCCCCGCGAATCTCCACGCGTACCAAGCCCACGCCCAATTCGCGGCAAATCTCATCAGCCAGCGCTTGGCAGGCAGCGTTGATCGTGCCCAGCGAACCTCCGCTTAGGGCCACAACCGCCGCACGGGTACGCTCAATCGTGGCGGGACCCGGAGTAAAGTCGTAACTCGCGATCGCTTCGCTGCGCAGATAGCATCGCTGGGCGCGCTCCGAGAGCCGGTAAAACCATGCCGGTAGCGTACTACGCTCAGCCATCGCGGCTCCTAGTCAGACTCGCGCGAAGTTTCATCGCCATGTTCGCAGGGCCTACAATCGGCTTCGCTCCCCGCAGGAGAACGATAATGGAACTCAAGGTTATCTCAATTGGCAAGCCCGTCGATGTCAATTGCATCATTGGGCAAGCCCATTTCATCAAGACCGTTGAAGACCTTTACGAAGCGCTGGTGCAATCCGTACCAGAGATAAAGTTCGGGGTGGCCTTCAACGAAGCCTCGGGCCCCTGCCTTGTCCGGCATACCGGGACTGACCCCCAACTGGAAACTTGCGCGGTCGAGGCGGCCCAGGCCATCGGGGCCGGGCACCTGTTCGTGGTAATGCTGGCGCGGGCCTTTCCGGTTAACGTACTTAATGCTGTGAAAGCGGTGGCGGAAGTTTGCACAGTCTTCTGCGCCAGCGCTAATTCGCTCCAGGTAGTAGTTGCGTGCGAAGGGGAGGGTCGGGGCGTGCTCGGCATTATCGACGGCAGCGCACCCAAGGGGGTCGAAGGCGAGGCGGATCGCGCCCAGCGGCACGGCTTGCTGCGCCGCTTCGGCTACAAGCAGTAAAGCGCCCACGCCGGCCGCCTCTTCTGCTACTTCTTTCATTTGTGGTCTGACTGCGCCGATCTCGGTTTCCAACCTGGGGAGGCATGCTTCGACTTCGACGCCGGGTGGCGGCTGTACAGGTGATTGGTCCTGTTTATTTCTCGCGAGGCACGACGCCGGCGTGCCCGATGCGATTGGCGGTACAGTCGTGTAGTGTTTCAGGACGCGAGTACCGGCTGTGTCCCCGATCACCCAAGCGATATTGACATCGTGGCAAATTCCGCTGCCGGCCGTGGTGTCTTTAGCCTCGCTGGGGATGCTTTACTGGCGCGGTTGGCGGCGCCTTTCGCGCCAGCTACCAATGCATTTTCCGCCCTGGCGGCTGGGTTGCTTCATGGCCGGGCTGACACTGCTTCTGCTCGCTATCGGCTCGCCGTTAGCGGCTCTGGACAATCTGCTACTGGCTGACCACATGCTCCAGCATCTGTTGCTCATGTTCGCCGCTCCAGGCTTGATTGTGCTGGGCGCGCCGATCAATCCGCTTATGCGTGGCTTGCCGGCTGGCGTGGCTCGCGACGCCCTCGGTCCGTTTTTGAAGTCTCCCGGGTTGCGCCGTTGCGGGCGTGCGCTAACCCATCCCGCTACCTGTTGGCTGGTGCTGCTGCTGGTCAACTGGGGCTGGCATCTCCCTTTCGCTTATCAGGCTGCGCTCCGCTATCCGGCTTGGCACGGCGTAGAACATGGCTGTTTCTTTGCGGCCGGCTTGCTGTTCTGGTGGCCGGTCGTACAACCTTGGCCGAGCAAGTCGCGATGGCCGCGCTGGAGCGTGGTTCCCTATCTACTACTGGCGGGATTCCAGAACTCGCTGCTGGCGGCGATTCTGACCTTGTCCGGGCGCGTCATCTACCCCTACTACGACTCGGTCCCTCGGCTGTGGGGGATATCGGCCCTGTCGGACCAGGTGATCGCGGGCGCGATCATGTGGGTTCCGGCCTCCCTCTTTTTCTTGCTTCCCGCGGTCGGTGCGGTATACAACCTGCTTTCGCCACGCGCCCTGGCGGCGACCCATTATCGCCGGCCATCGCCAATGGAAAGGGCGAGTCCCGAACCGTTCGACCTGTTGCGAGTTCCCGTCCTGGGCGCGCTGTTACGAACCAATTATCCGCGCCGAGCGGTGCAAGGACTGATGCTGCTGTTGGCGGTCGGGGTGGTCGCCGACGGGTGGTGGGGCCCCGCGATGGCACCGATGAACCTGGCCGGTGTGCTGCCTTGGACTTACTGGCGTGGGCTGCTAATGGTCGGTTTGCTGGTGGCCGGCAATCTGTTTTGTTTCGCCTGCCCGTTCACCCTACCGCGGGAATTAGCCGCCCGAGTCCGCCCTCGAGGCTGGCGCTGGCCGCGTCGGCTGCGGACCAAGTGGATCGCGCTTGGGCTGCTGGTGGTTTTTTTCTTCACTTATGAATTACTTTCACTGTGGAACCGCCCGGGTGCGACCGCCGGATTGATAATCGCCTACTTTGTCAGCGCCTTTACGGTTGACCTGCTCTTTTCCGGCGCCAGCTTTTGCAAATACCTCTGTCCGATCGGCAACTTCCAATTCGCCCAAGCGCTGGCCTCGCCGCTGGAAGTGCGGGTGCGCGCGCCCCAGCGCTGCACCACTTGCGCCACCCACGATTGTTTGCGCGGTAACCCAAGCCATCGCGGATGCGAGCTGGAGCTCTACTTGCCGCGCAAAGTGGGCAATCTGGACTGTACTTTTTGCCTGGACTGCGTGCGCGCCTGCCCCCACGACAACATCGGCATCCTGCTTCATCCACCCGGCCAAAATCTGCTGAATGACCCCTTTCGCAGCTCGCTTGGGCGGTTGTCGATGCGCCCCGATATCGTTGCGCTGGCCTTGGTGGTAACCTTCGGCGCTTTTGCCAATGCCGCCGCGATGGTCGGGCCGATTAACCGGCTTGAACTCAAGCTCGATCGCGTCTTCGGTATCCACTCGCTCTTACCAGCTAGCGCGCTCCTATTAGCACTTGGGATGGTTGTAGTACCTACTCTGGCCTATCGCCTGGCGGGAAGGCGTCAGAGCACGGTACAGCGCCGCCGCATGGCGCTGGCGCTGATTCCGCTGGGGTTGGCGATGTGGACGGCCCATTTTTGCTTCCATCTCGGCGCTGGTCTGGCGAGCGGGTGGCCGGTGATGCAGCGGGTCCTGGCCAATCTTGCACTGAAGCTTGGGCCGGGCTGGTTTGGACCACCGCAGTGGCAGGGAATGGCGCCGGCGATCGGTCTGCACACCCTTCACGCCGTGGACCTTGTCCTACTCGATCTCGGTTTGCTGACCTCGCTTTATCTGATCTGGCGGCTAACCGAGGCTCAAAGCGCACCTGCGCGCGCCGTCCTGACGCGGATGATGCCTTGGGCAGTGCTGGCCCTCGCACTGTACCTTGCCGGAACCTGGATCGTGATGGCGCCGATGCAGATGCGGGGAATGCTCATGGGTACTTCGGCCGGCGCGACCCTCGACCTGAGAAGCGATGGCGGGCGGCGCTAGGGCAGCCCTGGCGCTTGCGTTGCTGCTGGGCCTGCTGCGTCCAAGCGCGGGATGGACCGACGGCGGCGCCCTTTACTTCAGCCGTGCACAGGATGGGCTGCGCGTAAGCCTATTTGGTCCCGCATTGCCGCTGACCCCTGGAATAAGCGATCTGACCGTCATGGTCCAGGATGCACGTGACCTCCAGCCCATTCTCGACGCCCGAGTTGTACTGGTGTTAAGCGAGGGCGCGCGTTCACAATCTTTGCGCGTTAGGCTGACTCATCGGGAGGCGGCGGACAAGCTGCTCTATGCCGGCGGTATCACCTTGGCTCGGCCCGGCCGCTGGACGGCTAACCTGCAAGTGGCAGCGGGTGCGCGGAAGCTAGAGGGCAGTTTTTCCTTGATAGTGGTGCCCGGCGCAAGTTTCACGCAGGTCTGGCCTTACTTCGCGTTGGTGGTGTTGGTAATTTTCCTGTTCGGTTGGAACCAATGGTTATCGCATCGCCAGCGCGTCGGCCCTTCGCATTCGATCGCATGATTTCCGGCGGGCAGCCTTGCTGGTGGGTGTGACTGTGGGGTTGAGGTGACCGTGGGCACGTTGGAGAACTGGATTCATTGGGAAAACATTCAGGCAATATCCCGGCATGCCACGGCCGGTATCTTCGCCATCCTGGTCTTTGGGTTAGCCGGCCGGCTGGTAGCTTGGCTTATCCCCGAGGGGTATGCGCGCAAAGTGGTGATCTGGATCGACGACGCAATTCTGATAGCCGTGCTGGCCGGCTTTGGCTGGGAGCTGTTGATATACTTGTGGGGCAGTCATTTTGGCTATAACCATCCGATGCACGGTTAGCGTCCACGCCTCTCAGCGATCAGGCCAAATCGAACCAGAGCAGCTCGGTCGCAGCGCTGGCCCGAAGCAGCGCCGTTTCTTGGGAATCCAACGCCGCGCCGTCGCCGGCCTTAAGCTGCAGCTCGCCCAAGCGCAGCGCGCCACGCACGACCTGTAACCATCCAAAGCGGCCTGCTCTCAAACCTAGTTCGAGAGTCTGGTTTGGTTGGAGTAAGCCCACCGCCAAGGTTGCGTCCTGATGGATCGTTACCCCCGTGGCTGGTGCGTTTGGGCCGGCCAAAGGCAGTAACGCGCCCGGCAGCGGATTGAAGCTGCGCTGTTCATAGCCGGGAGTCAGGCCGCTTTGCGCGGGCAGCAGCCAGATTTGCAACAGATGAGCCGGCTCGGCGCGCGAGTGATTGAACTCGCTGTGGGCGATTCCGGTGCCGGCGGTCATGCGTTGGATCTCCCCTGGTCGTATAACCGAGCCATTACCCAGGCTGTCCTTGTGCTCGAGGCCGCCACTTACCAAGTAAGTTAAAATCTCCATGTCGCTATGATGATGGGTGGGAAATCCGCCGCCAGGGCCAATTTGGTCCTCGTTGATCACGCGCAAGCTGCGAAACCCCATGAATTTCGGATCATGGTAGTCGGCGAAGGAAAAAGTATGGCGGCTGTTAAGCCAACTGGTTTTGGTTAGTCCCCGCTCCTGGCTTTTTCGAATCGCAATCATTGGCTGAGCCTCGCCGCTCAATTTTATCAGGAACTGGTCTTTAGCGCAGCGCAACAATTTGGTGTCAGAGGAATGCAAATATACTGTCGGCACGCGCAGCGTGAGCGGCAGCGGAAACCACGCCCTTGGCGCGCTTCGTCAAGAAATGGGGATGCATTTCGCATTTGCAAGATGTAGCCGTCTGTAACTATCTTACCTCTGCCGAATTCGTCCGATACCAATACGGGAGGGGTCACCGCCGCTTGCTTGCCAGTATCATGTCCAGCGCGCTTGCTGGAGTTGACGCTTACCGGGTTGAAGTCGAAGCGGATATCGCCAGTGGTCTCCCCGGTTTTCGCACCGTCGGGTTAGCCGAAGGTGCGGTGCGCGAGTCCCAGGAGCGGGTCAAGGCAGCAATTAAGAATGCGGGATTCGATTTTCCCAACCGTCGGATAACGGTCAATCTGGCGCCTGCCGACACGCGCAAGGAGGGGTCGGCCTTCGACTTGCCGATGGCGCTGGGGATCATGGCGGCCAGCGATCAGATTAAACGAGATCGTTTGAAAGAATATCTGATCATGGGTGAATTGGCGCTGGACGGTCGCATCAAAGCAATCAAGGGGGCGCTTTCAAGCGCCCTGCTGGCGCGGCGGGAACGCTTCAGCGCGGTCCTGTTGCCGCGTGACAACGCGGCGGAAGCCGCGGTGATCGGCGAGGGGCCGACCATTTACGGGGTGGAAAGCCTCGGCGAGGTAGTGGAATTTCTGCATGGCTTGCGGCCGCTGACCGCGGTGCGCGGCGACCCGGGCGAGGTGTTGCGCAACGCCGGCCACTATCCGGTGGATTTCAGTGAGGTGCGCGGTCAGGAGCAAGCCAAAAGAGCCTTGGAAGTGGCGGCGGCGGGTGGCCACAACGCGCTGATGATTGGGCCGCCGGGGTCGGGTAAGACGATGCTGGCCAAGCGGCTACCCACCATCCTACCCGACCTCACCTTCGAGGAAGCGATCGAAACCACCAAGGTGCATAGCGCGATGGGGCTGCTCGATGGCCAGGCGCTCGTCACTACGCGCCCCTTTCGTGCACCCCATCACACGATTTCCGATGCCGGGTTGATCGGTGGCGGCCCGATGCCGCGGCCGGGTGAAGTCAGTCTGGCCCATCACGGCGTGCTGTTTTTGGACGAGTTACCGGAGTTTCGCAAAAACGTGCTGGAGGTGCTGCGTCAGCCGCTAGAGGACGGGCGAATCACGATCTCGCGCGTGATGGGGAGTTTGACCTTTCCCGCCCACGTGATGCTAGTAGCAGCGATGAATCCTTGTCCGTGCGGCTTTTTCACCGATCCACAGCATGAATGCGCTTGCACACCCATGATGGTACAGCGCTACCGCTCGCGGATCTCGGGGCCGTTGTTGGATCGGATCGATATCCACGTTGAGGTGCCCGGGGTGAAGTACCGCGAGCTGGCCGAGCGGCAACGCGCGGAGTCCTCGGCGACGATTCGCCAACGCGTGGGAGATGCGCGCCAGTTGCAGCTCCAGCGCCTGGCCGGCCATCGGTTGTATTGCAATGCCCAGATGGGGGCGGCGGAGTTGGAGCAATACTGCCGCATCGATGGCGCGGGCGAGCGCCTGCTGGAGTTGGCGATCAATCGATTGGGGCTGAGCGCGCGCGCCTACGCTCGGATTTTGAAAGTGGCCCGCACTATCGCGGATCTGGAGGGCGGCGGGCCGATCGCGGCCACGCATATCAGCGAGGCCATCCAGTACCGCTCGCTGGACCGGGCGGTAGCCTGAGAGTCAAGGGGTGACAAAAGGCTTGGTATCTGCTAATCGCGGCTTGCGGGTGTCACGGTTGGGGACATCAGCGGCGCATAAAAAATCGCGTCAAGAACTTGCATCAGGGCCCGACCAATGTCTTAATCCCGAAAGTAAACCTTATGCGCTCAAAACCAATGTATAAGCTTGTCGAATTTTGTCGGGGTCTGCCCCGCGCCGGGTTCAAGGCTTTCACGCTAGCGGCGCTGGCATTGGGCGGCGTGTTGCTCCTGCAAAGCGGAGCGCGCGCCTTCACTCAAGAGCAGGTCAACAAGGGTCAGGAGACCTTCCGCCTGCAATGCGCGCGCTGCCATGGTCCCGATGGCCAGGGAATGGGCGACGTCTATAAAGGCCTCACTGCTCCCCAGCTAATCGGACCCGGCGCGCTGACCGTCAATCCGCGGCCCTATCAGGTGATGCGCCATTTTCAGTTCCACACCGTCAGCGACATTTATGACTTCGCCTCGGCGGTGATGCCTGCGGATCAACCTGCCAGCCTGACCGCCGATGAATATTGGGACATCATCGCCTATATCCTGGATGCCAACGGTGAGAAGCCCAACGGCGAGCAGCTTAATGAGGCGGATGCCGGGCGGATGTCGCTGGCCAAGCTGCAGCAGCGGCTGGGTAGCGGGGGCTCGTTGTCGCCCGCACTCGATAACGGCGGCGGCACAGGTGGTCCCAACACCCCGGTGATCGAAGGCCAGCAGAGCAAGTAGGGGCGGCGGCGCGATGAATGCGAAAATCGGCGCGCTGGTAGTGGCGCTCCTGGTCCTGGTAACTGGAGTAGGGGTCGCGCTGTTTTCGCAGCGGCCGTGGGCGCCGTTGCCCAACGTGGTGCAGCCGATTCCGTTCAGTCATCGTATCCACGCGGGGGTCAATAAAATCCCCTGCGAATATTGCCACGAATACGCGCGCCGCTCGGAGAACTCCGGGGTTCCGCCGGTCCAGCGTTGCGAGGGCTGTCATGCCGGAGTCGCCGAACAAGCGGCGCTTCAGCCGGTTCGCAAGCCCTGGATCGATCGGCAGCAAGCGCCCTTCGAGATTCGCTGGAATCGCGTCTATACCTTGCCCGATTTCGTCCGCTTCTGGCACATGCCCCATATCCATGCCGGGTTGGCTTGTCAGACTTGCCATGGGCCGGTTGAAACGATGGACCGGGTTACCCCCACGATCGAGATAAACATGGGTTTTTGCATTGACTGCCACAAGAGCAGGGGCGTCAGCACTCAATGCTCGACGTGCCACTACTAGGGGACGGCTGAATGTCAGGCGAAGTCTCACGACGCTCCTTTCTTAAACTGGCTGCCGCCACCAGCGCGGCGGCGGCGGTACCCGGGTGCAAACCCGCGGCCCGCCATCTGATTCCCTACGTCATTCCCCAGGACGACGTAATTCCGGGGATGCCGACCTTTTACGCCACGGCTTGCAACGAATGCGGGGCGGGTTGCGGTGTGGTCGCACGGATACGCGAAGGGCGCACGATTAAGCTGGAGGGCAATCCCGCCGATCCTATCGGCGCCGGCGCGCTGTGTGCCCGCGGTCAGGCGGCTTTGCAGGACCTTTACAATCCCGACCGTTTGGTCCATCCCAAGCAGCGCTCGCATCATCATCAGTTGGAAACCATCAGCTGGGATAGTGCCATGGCCGCCCTCAACGAGGCCCTGACCAAGGCGCGTGCCGCCGGTGCCGACCGGGTCGCCGTGATCGCTCCCGACATGGGTCCGGCTCATGAAGGGCTGATCCAGCAATGGCTGGGGGTTTTCAATTCCAAACTGCGGCTTAACTATGAAGCCATCGACTATGAGGCCGACCGCGCCGCGCTGCGTTTTTGCTTCGGGCAGGAATACACGCCGATCTATTCGATCGACCGGGCGCGGGTGTTGGTCTCTTTCGGCGCCGATTTTCTGGAAACTTGGCGCTCACCGGTGGAGTTAACCCGCCAATACGCCGCCTTCCGCCATCCCCGTCACGACGCTGGTGGAACCAATTTCGGACTTGCCTACTACGTCGGACCGCGCATGAGTCTAACCGCATCGCGCACCGACCATTGGTTCTCGTGTCGACCCGGCTACGAGGCTGCGGTGGCGTTGGCGATGCTACGGGTGATGGTCGAGCATGGCCTGGTGCAAGGCGAGGCGGGCATCGATGCCAGCGCGCTGCGCCAATTCGTCGCCCCCTATGAAACCGCCAAAGTGGCCCAAATGGCTGGGGTAAAGGCCGAGCTGATTGAGCGCATGGCTCAGGATTTCGGCCGTGCCGACGGCGCGATCGCGATGGCTGGGACCAACGACAGCGCTACTCACGTTGCGGTCTGGCTGCTCAACGCCGCAAGCGGCAATATCGGCAAAACCGTAGCCCTGAGCGCACCATCAGCAACCACCACCTCGCCTGAGCGGCGGGCCGAAATCTTACGCGCGATGAACGCCGGCTCGGTGGACGTAGCGCTGATTATCAACTCCAATCCGCAATTCACCCTACCTGCCGCCGCCCATTTTGCCGACGCGCTGGGCAAGGTTTCTACCGTGGTGTGGGCGGGCGGCGTACCCGACGAAACCGCCCAGCTCGCGCACCTGTTGTTGCCAATCCATCATTGGCTGGAAGACTGGGGCGATGCGCAACCGCGCGCGGGCGTCAATCTGCTGCGTCAACCGACCATGACGCCGGTGGTTTACAGCCGTGCGCTAGGCCAGATTCTGTGTGACTCGGCCCGCGCCGCCGGCAATCCGATGCCTTACGCCGACACCCAGGCGCTGGTGCGAGCCAAGTGGTCGCAGTTACAGAAAAGCCAGGCCGTAAGCGGTGATTTCGAGCAGTTCTGGGACAATTCGCTGCGCCATGGCGGGGTATTCAATCCCACCCCGGTAAGCGCCGTCAACGTGCAGCCAGGCGCGCTCCAGACTCCAATTAGCCTGCCCGAGGCACCCGAAGCCGGCGCGCTCACGATGGTTTCCTATCCACATATCTTCTGGTACGACGGGCGTGGCGCGGACAAGCCCTGGTTGCAGGAGATTCCCGAGCCGGTCAATCAGGTGGTCTGGGATTCCTGGGTGGAAATCCATCCCGACACGGCACAAAAGCTGGACGTGGTCGAAGGCGACCTGCTTCAGTTGACCGCCAACGGGGTGACGATCGAACAGCCAGCACATTTGACGCGAGGGGTCGATCCGGCTGCGCTTGGGGTGCCGATCGGTCAGGGGCATACCCATTACGGTCGCTATGCCAGTAATCGTGGCGCCAATCCCTGGCCAATGTTGCCGGCGGGGCGTTTGAGCGTAGCGGTCAAGGCGACGCGCTCAGGCATGCGCCGCAGCCTGGTCAGCGCCCTGTATTCGCCCAACATGATGGACCGGCCGCTGGTGGAGACCATGAAATTCACCGACTTCCAGGCTGGCATCGTGCCCAAGCCGTGGGAGGAGCCGTTGCCACAGCCGTGGGAAACCTACCCGGACGTCGATTATCCGGTGCACAAGTGGGGGATGACGATCGATCTCAACGCTTGCACCGGGTGCAGTGCCTGCGTGGCGGCCTGTTACGCCGAAAACAACGTACCTGTGGTGGGCAAGGAGCAGGTGGCCAAGAGCCGGATCATGTCGTGGATTCGGATCGAGCGCTACATTCCCAACACTGACGACGCGCCGCCGCTGTACACCATGCCGATGCTCTGCCAGCAGTGCGATCACGCGCCTTGCGAGCCGGTTTGTCCGGTGTTTGCCTCCTCGCACAACGACGAAGGGCTCAACTTGCAGGTTTACAACCGTTGCGTGGGCACCCGTTATTGCGAAAACAACTGTACCTACAAGGTGCGCCGTTTCAACTGGTTCAATCCGGAATTTCCTAGCCCCCTCAATCTCCAGCTCAATCCCGACGTGACCGTGCGGGGAGCCGGGGTGATGGAGAAATGCACTTTCTGCGTGCAGCGGATTCGAGCCGCCGAAGTTGTGGCGAGGGTAGAGGATCGAGATTTGCGCGACGGCGAGATTGTGCCAGCCTGCGCGCAGGCCTGCCCCGCGCGTGCGATTACTTTCGGCGACACCAAGCATGAAGATTACGCGGTGATGCAGCGGCGAGCGGACAATCAGATACGCACTTATCGAGCGCTCGAGCCGCTCAACACCCGCCCGGCGATAACCTATTTGCGCCAGGTCTATCGGCCCAGAGGAGAAGTCTGAGGTGGCTGTTACAAAGCCGAGCTACCGCGAAATCGACCAGGCGGTACTGCGCACCCTGGAAACTCCGGGGTTCAAGTATTGGCTGTGGATTGGCTTTCTCTTTTTATTGATCGTCTGGGGGGCGCTGTGCTGGACCCGGCAGATTTACGAGGGTTTGGGCGTAACCGGGTTGCGTCAGCCCACCATGTGGGCGGTGTACATCACCAACTTTGTCTTCTGGGTTGGTATTGCTCATTCCGGAACGCTGATTTCCGCCATCCTCTACCTGTTCCGCAGCCGCTGGCGGACCGCGGTGTACCGCTGCGCCGAAACCATGACCGCCTTTGCGGTCATGACCGCCGGACTCTTCCCAATGATCCATCTGGGGCGGGTTTGGTTTCTATATTGGCTACTGCCCTATCCCAATCAGCGCGCGCTACAACCCAATTTTCGCTCGCCCTTGGTGTGGGACGCGTTTGCGGTCAGCACCTACCTGACCGTCAGCATCGTATTCCTATTCATGGGCTTGATTCCTGACGTAGCCAACGCGCGCGAAGCCTCCAAGGGCTGGCGGCGCGTCTTATACTCCGTCGTATCGCTGGGTTGGCAGGGCACCGACGAGCAATGGCGCCACTACTCGATGCTGTACTTGCTGCTCGCCGGGCTGGCCACGCCGCTGGTGCTCTCGGTTCACAGCGTGGTGTCGTGGGACTTCGCGATGGCGCAGTTGCCGGGTTGGCATAGCACCATCTTCGCGCCCTATTTCGTCGCCGGGGCTATTTTCTCGGGCTGCGCGCTGGTCCTGACCCTGCTCATTCCGATGCGTCGCTGGCTGCACTTAGAAGAGGTCGTGACCCTGTGGCACATGGACAATCTGGCCAAGATAGTCCTGTTCACTTCGATCATCGTGAGCTACTCCTATGCCTGCGAGTCCTTCATGGTGTGGTACACCCACGATCCTTTCGAGATGATGACCTTTCACGTGCGGTACATGAATTACGGCTTCTGGATCATGATTTTCTGCAACTGCTTGGCGCCGCTGCCGCTGTTTTCTGACCGCATCCGGCGCAACATGCCAGCAGTGTGGGTGATTTCGATCTTTGTCAATATCGGGATGTGGTTCGAGCGCTTCGTGATTATTGCCGGTTCGCTGTCGTCAAATTTCGTGCCCTCGCAATGGGGCCCATACCAGATCAGCATCACCGAGTTCAGCATCACTGTGGGCAGTTTTGCCTGGTTTCTGATGCTGTTCAGCCTGTTTGCCAAGTTCCTGCCGATCGTATCGATGACCGAACTGAAGGAAGGGATAGGGTGGTTGCGCCAGGCCTTGCGGGAAGACTCAGCGGAGGCAGCATGAGCGAGGTGATGGTTATCGGCGCCTTCGCCGACGAAGAAGAATGCATCGAAGCCGTGCACGCGCTGGCCCACGCCGGCTATCGCAAGCCGCGGGTCTTTTCTCCAATTCCCTGCGCTAGGCTTTTGGCCGCGCTGGGCCATACCAAGAGTCCGGTGCGAGCGATTGTCCTGTGCGGTGGCATTATCGGCGCGCTCAGCGGTTTTGCCCTGACGATCGGGACGTCGCTTTACTGGCCCCATTACGTGGGGGGCAAACCCATTGTGTCGCTGACGCCATTTGTGATCATTGCCTTCGAGCTGATGATTCTGTGCGGCGCTCTGTCCGGCTTGACCGGATTTTTTGGTTTGGTGCGATTTCCCCGTCTGGAATCGGCGGAAGGATTCTTGCCCAGTTTTGCGGGCGATCGCTTTGGCATCGCCGTGTCGTGCACCGAGAACGATCGGTCCAAGGTCGAAACCCTGCTCCGCAACGCCGGCGCCGAGGAGGTTGTACGTGAATCGGTTGCGTAAAGCCGCAGCGGCGGGTCTAATCCTGGGCGCGGCGGGACTGTTGGTGGCGTCTCCTGCGGTGCACGCCTTTCCCTGGAGTATCGATATGTTCCGCGGTGCCGCGATCCAGCCGATGGCCGAGGCCCCGCGCAATCAGCCGCCGGGGACTTTGGCGGTCAACGGCGAGCCGCCCATGACTCGGGATGTTGCGGCACAAGTGCTTAAAAATCCGCTCACTCCTACCCCCGCCGTGCTGGCGGCAGGCAAGCGGCTGTGGATCAACGATTGCAGCCCCTGTCATGGCGAGGACGGGCGCGGCGACGGTACGGTGCGCCATCTGCTCAAGGAGCCGGCGGCGGATTTGACCGCGGGCGAACCCACTGAGCGCACCGACGGCTATATCTACGCGACCATCCGCAACGGCAGTTACATCATGCCTTCGTACGGCGACGCGATGTCGCCTGAGGAGCGCTGGGAAGTGGTACTTTACGTGCGTTCATTGCAAGGGAAGGTGGCTGCGAAATGAACGGCAACCACCAGGGCGCCAAGACCGCGCTGATAGTCGCGGTGCTGATCGGCGTGGCGACGTTCTTCGTCGCGCTTACCCACGGCCTCTCCGAGCGGGCTTGGGAGGCGTTTTTAGTCAACTTCCTTTTCTTCATGTTTATCGCCCAAGGCGGCGTGGTGGTGTCGGCCTCCTTTTACCTGACCCACGCGCGTTGGGGCGGGGCCGCGATGTACCGCTTGGCGGAAGCCTTTGCCGGCTATCTGCCGATAGCCTTCGTCCTGTTCTGGGTTCTGTATGGCGGTCGCCATGCCTTATGGGTGTGGGTTGACCATCCGCTCCCCGACAAGGCGGCTTGGCTCAACGTGCCCTTCTTTTTCACTCGTGACGGGTTGGGGATTCTGCTGATGTGCCTGCTGAGCTTGGTCTTTGTGCGCGTCTCCCGGCGCGAAGAGGTGCGCGCTTGGGCCGAGAATTCCGCCAATATCGAACATCCCCCGTCGGCTGTACGTCGCTTGGCACTCGTGCTGGCCGGAGCGTACGCGGTCGTCTACACAATGCTGGCTTTCGACCTGATCATGTCGATGGCGCCACGCTGGCACAGCACCCTGTTCGGCGCCTGGATTTTTGCCACTGCCTACTGGAGCGCGCTGGTGACGATAGCGCTGCTGACCATCATCACGCAGCGGCAACTCGGCTCCGATGAGCGTGAGGCCCACCTCGGGGTGATGCACGACATCGGCAAGATGGTCTTCGCCTTTTCGGTGTTCTGGGTTTACCTGTTGTTTTCCCAGTACATC
Organism: Candidatus Binataceae bacterium; assembly: GCA_035294265.1. Classification (NCBI taxonomy): domain Bacteria; phylum Candidatus Binatota; class Binatia (SeqCode); order Binatales (SeqCode); family Binataceae (SeqCode); species Binataceae bacterium (SeqCode). The sequence goes on along the minus strand of DATGLK010000035.1, from coordinate 15,953 downwards.
GTGATCTGGTATGGCGATATTCCCTCCGAAACCTTTTTTGTCGTGCCACGGGTGCAGCTCCTGCCCTGGGGTGCCCTGGGCTGGGCTACCTTGCTACTGATGTGGGTGATTCCCTTTTGTGTTCTGATGGGGCAGCGCAGCAAGCGCACTCCGGCTGTTCTGGGCACAGTCAGTGTGCTGGGGTTGATCGGAGTCTGGATCGATCTCTATCTGCTCGTGGTGCCTTCGGTATCGCCGCGACACATTCCCTTCGGATGGGTTGAAGTGTTGATTACAGTAGGATTTTTTGGGCTGTTTGGCCTGGCTGCCATCAGTGGTCTACGCCGGGTCTCGCCCCCGATGCGTCCGGCTTCCTGGGAGGGTGCATGATGGCGGGCAGAGGTCTGGTGGCTTGGTGGGACTTGCGCGGGCGGGTGGCGCATGCTGGCTGGGCTGTCATGTTGGCAGTGTTACCGCTGTTGTCCGCCTGTGGCGTCAAGTTTCCGGCGAATACCTTCGTTGCCCATTCGGATCTGACCAAGGCCATCCAAGGGCTGTATTGGGAGGTAATTGTCTGGACCACCGCAATCCTAATCCTGGTTTGCGCACTGGTTTTCGCGATTCTGGTCAAGTACTCCACCCGTCCCGGACCCGATAAAAAGCCGCCCCCGGAGGAATTTGAAAGCCTGGCGCTGGAAATCGCCTGGGTGGCAGGTCCCGCGTTGATTCTGCTATTGATCGCGATTCCTTCCATTCGCTTGGTCTTTGCCTCACAGCAGGTGACAGCGCCGCCCAACGCTCTCATCGTTGAAATCACTGGCCATCAATGGTGGTGGGAAGCAACCTATCCCCAGTATGGCATTCATACGGCCAATGAATTTCATCTACCGGTGGGGCGCCCGGTGCGCTTTATCCTAACCTCGGCCGACGTCATCCACAGCTTCTGGATGCCACAGTTAGGCGCCAAGCGCGACGTGGTGCCCGGTCACACCAATCAGATCACCTTTACTCCAAGCGAGACCGGCGAGGATTTCGGCGAATGTGCCGAGTTTTGCGGCACTTCTCATGCCAACATGCGGTTTCGCATCTTCGTCGATACGAAGGTTGGATTTGACAACTGGGCCACCAATATGGCCAGTGCTGCGCGCCCTGCGGTTGGTGGCCGCGTGCGGGCTGGACAGAACATCTTTGCCACCAGTGCTTGCACCCCGTGCCATACGATTAAAGGCTTTTCCGCGGGCACGATTGCTCCGGATCTGACTCATTTCGCGACGCGGACCACGCTGGCAGGCGGTACTTTCGCCAACACCCCAAGCAATCTGGCAAAATGGATTACCAATCCTGAAGCTATGAAGCCGGGCGCGCAGATGCCAGCGCTGGGCCTCCGGGGCCCTGAGCTGACGGATTTGGTCGCATACCTAGAGAGCCTTAAGTAGGAAGTCAATGGCGGCTTTACCCAAAGAAATTGGCCACGAAGAGACCTACCTGGAGGGCGGTGGAATACTGGGCTGGCTGACCACCGTCGACCACAAACGCATCGCGATCCTGTACGGTGTCACGGTTTTGTTTTTTTTCCTGCTCGGGGGCATCGAAGCGCTGCTCATGCGTATCCAACTGGCGCGGCCAGACTCGCACTTCGTCAGCGCCTACGTTTATAACGAGCTGTTTACGATGCACGGCACCACCATGATCTTTCTGGTCGTGATGCCGGTAGGACTGGGCTTTTTCGCCAACTTCATCGTGCCCCTGCAAATTGGCGCCCGCGACGTCGCCTTTCCCCGCATAAACGCGCTGAGCTTTTGGATTTTTTTGTGCGGCGGGATTGTGCTTAATCTGGGCTGGCTGGGCAATGCCGCTCCCGACGCAGGCTGGTTTGGTTATGCTAACCTGACCGAGCGCTACTATTCGCCAGGACTTAACGTCGATTTCTGGTCGCTTGGCCTTTTGATTTCCGGCGTGGGCAGCATTCTGTCGGGGCTTAATTTCTTCGTCACCATCATCAACATGCGCGCGCCCGGGATGACGTTTATGCGGCTGCCACTGTTCACGTGGTCGGTCCTCATTATGTTTATCCTGATCTTGGTCGCCTTTCCGCCTTTGACTGTAGGGCTGATCTTTCTGGTGATGGACCGCTTCTTCGGCGCCCATTTCTATGACGTGGTGGCCGGCGCCACGCCTCTTTTGTGGCAGCATCTGTTCTGGCTCTTCGGCCATCCCGAAGTTTACATCATGGTCTTGCCCGCCTTCGGGATCATGTCGGAGATTGTTTCGGTCTTCTCGCGCAAGCCTTTGTTCGGCTACCCGGTGATGGCGTACTCCACCGTGCTGATCGGATTCTTGTCCTACGGCGTGTGGGCCCATCACATGTTCGCAGTTGGGATGGGACCGACCGCCGATGCCGCCTTCGCGCTCAGCTCGATGCTGATCGCGATTCCCACTGGCATCAAGATATTTTCCTGGATCGCGACTATGTGGGGCGGCGAACTTAACCTCAAAGTCCCCATGCTTTATGCGCTGGCTTTCATCATCCAGTTCACGATGGGTGGGCTAAGCGGCATCATGCACGCCCAGCCGGCGATCGACTTGCAGCAAACCGATTCCTACTTCGTAGTAGCCCACTTCCACTACGTGCTTTTCGGCGGCTCGCTCTTCGCCTTGCTCGGCGGCCTGTACTATTGGTGGCCAAAGGTCACCGGCCGGATGATGAGCGAGAAGCTGGGCAAGTGGCAGTTTTGGCTAACCGTGATCGGCTTCAACGTCACCTTCTTTCCGATGCACCTGCTGGGCGCGTGGGGCATGCCGCGGCGTAATTACACCTATCTGCCCTATATGGGTTGGAACCGTCTCAACATGCTATCCACCGTGGGCGCCTTTATCATCGCCTTCGCCATCCTGCTGTTGCTGATTAACATGGCGATGAGTCTGCGCGATGGTGAAAGGGCCAGCGCGGATCCGTGGGATGGGCGGACGCTGGAATGGGCAATTCCCTCGCCCCCACCGGAGTACAACTTCGAACGCATTCCGATCGTCCATGGGCGGGATGTCTTCTGGCTCGACAAGTATGGGACGGGAGCCACTACCCATGGGCGTATTTCCGGAGGCGCCTCCGCATCTGACGTCGGCGTAGCGGCACTGGAGGCCGAACCAGCCACGGAGATCCATTTGCCATCGCCGTCGATCTACCCGCTACTGATCGCCCTGGGGATGACCATGGCGATCGCCGGATATTTGTTATGGCTGCGAATCGCGCTAACCGGCGTATTTCTGACCGTGTTCACCGTGATTGCTATGGCATTCGAGTATCCGGCGGCCGGTGCCGAGGTCCACAGCGCGATTGGCGAAAGCACTGGTCTGGACAACCGCAAGGTGGGGATCTGGTCGTTCATCGGCTCCGAGTCCATCTTCTTTGCCTCGCTGATCGCCACTTACATGGTGTACAAGGGGCGCGACCTAGTCGGACCGACCGCCGAAACTATTCTCAATATTCCGCTTACCAGCACCACCACTTTCGTCCTGCTGATGAGCAGCTTGACGATGGTCCTGGCGCAGGATTCCTTTCGGATCAAATCCGACCGATGGGGCCGGCGCTGGCTGTTGGCGACCATCCTCCTGGGGCTGGTCTTTTTGGGTGGTCAAGTTTTCGAGTTCCATGATTTTTACATGCGGGGACTCAGTATTTCCACCAATCTGTTCGGCGAAACCTTCTACACCCTGGTTGGATTTCACGGGCTGCACGTACTGATCGGGGTGATTATCCTATCCTGCTTGGTCGGCGCTTCTTATTTCGGATGGTTCGACGAACGCCGGCGCGACATGGCAGTGGAAGAGGCGGCTCTCTACTGGCACTTTGTCGACGTTGTCTGGATTGTGATATTCTCGTTAATCTACCTGATGAGGGCGGTTACCAAGGCATGAGCGGCAGCGCTGTAGGTCACCTGGAACACGAAATTCACGAATCTCGCACTGCCACCTACCTGCTGGTGGCGCTGATCCTCACTGCGTTGACTGCTGCCGAGGTGTGGATCTCGTACATCCCAGCTCTGCTCCCGGTGCTGGTGCCAATGCTGTTGGTACTATCGGGTGCCAAGTTCGCGCTGGTGGCTTTATTCTACATGCATCTGCACTACGACAATTGGGTTTTCAGCGGCGTTTTTGTGCCGTTCCTGTTTCTGGCTGCGTTCGTGATTTTGGTGCTTCTCGGCCTGATGATGCGTTATTTTTCGGGGTTCTAAGACCATCGCCTGCGGCCGATGAAAACCGCAGGCGTCAAGGATGCGATGGAAGACCTGCATCCCAGCGTCATTATCGGAGTTTTGATTCTTGCCGGCCTCTACGCCGGCTCGGCTCATTACAGCGGGCGTAAAATCCGGACGCTACATGCGCTTTCTTTTGGCGCTGGCCTGATGGTGATGCTGGTTGCCTTGTGCGGCCCAATCGACGAGCTCGAAGACAGCCGACTGTTTGCCGCGCACATGTTGCAACATTTGCTCCTGTGCCTGGTGATGCCACCGCTGCTGCTGTTGGGCGTGAGCGACTGGATGCTGCGTCCGATCATGCTGGCGCGCGGAATTCGCCCCGTGGCGCGCATGGTGACGAACCCAATCATCGCTTTTTTTATCTACAATTTGTCCCTTGCTTTGCTGCACGCACCACGAGTCTATGACCTGATGTGCCGCAACGAGAATTTCCATATCACGGCGCATATCATTCTGATGGCCGCTGGCGTCATCATGTGGTGGCCGCTGCTTAGCCCCTTGCCCGAGCTGCCGCGACTAAGCTACCCGGCCCAGATGCTGTACCTGTTTGCGATGCTGATTCCGATGGCTGCGGTGGCTGCGCCGATTTCGCTATCGCAAACGGTAGTTTATAAGTGGTATCTAGAGGGACCTCATCCCTTCGGCATCTCTCCGCTTGCTGACCAGGTGGCCGGCGGCCTGATGATGTGGGTGGGTGCGGGCTTTTACGAGATCTGCGTGGCAAGTCTGATCTTCTATCGCTGGGCGAGCTGGGAAGACCGTGACGAACCCCCGGTGGGAGTAGCTACTTTACCTCCGGTGTCTCACCTATCGCGAGTCCGCTGAGTGTTGGGCGTACTCGGTGATCTTCAGGTTGGTATTTTTCTGACCAGACCGTAGTTGATGGGGTGGCCAGCTACAGTCCGAGCACGTCGGCCATCGAGTAAAGTCCGTTGGGCTGAGCGGCCAGCCAGCGAGCGGCGCGCAGGGCGCCACGGGCCAGTGCTTCGCGACTTTGGGTTCGATGGATCAGCTCAAGCCGCTCGCCACCGCCGCAAAAAAGTACCGTATGATCGCCCACGGCATCGCCTCCACGCAGCGCCATCACTCCGATCTGACCTTCAGGACGCGGACCGATGATTCCCTGACGACCGTGCAGCTTGTTGGCTTCAAAATCTTGACCGCGCGCAGCGGCGATAGCGCGCCCTAAAGCCAAGGCTGTGCCGCTGGGTGCGTCGAGCTTGGTGCGGTGATGCAGCTCGAGCACCTCCGCGTCAAACTCGGGCAGCATCGCGGCCACTTCGCTGACCAGACGGCTGAGTACGTTGACGCCCAAACTCATGTTGGGTGCGATCAGGGTCCGGGTACGCGACGCCAGCGTCCGCGCACGTGCCATCATATCGGGAGCGAAGCCGGTGCTGCCAATCGCGATCGCGGCACCGCGCGCGGCGGCGATTTCCAGATGGCTTAGGGCAGCGCTAGCGTTAGTGAAATCCAGGGTAACGGTATCGGGCGCGGCCAGCGTGGCGTAATCCGCGCCGATTGGCACCCCCATGGGCTCAACCCCCGCCAACGTACCGGCATCCAGCCCCAAAGCCGCGGAGCCCGCCGCTTCCACCGCACCGATCAGCGTCAGCTCAGGCTCCCGCGCTAGCAGCGAGATCAGCGTGCGCCCCATTCGCCCAGCGGCTCCAGTGATAATGAGCTTAGTCATCAAGACCTCACGGCGTGAGCTGATTGCTGATTTCCCTCTGAGCAGCGGGAGATTCTCATGGGTGCGAGGCCCGCCGACGTGTGAGTATCGAGTACGTCGAGGCCGCTGGCGAGGGCGGGATCCTGCGCGATGACTGAGCCGGCACGTTACTCCCACTCCAGCTTTTCCCCACGGCACCTCGTGGGGAAGGGGGCCAGGGGGCGATCCAGGCAGACGGCTATGTTCAGGCAGATAAGAGAAAAAGTGCAAGCCGCGCAAAGGTATCGCATAGCCCGCTAGGCGGCCTTCTTGCCGTGGGCGAGCTTATAGTGCTCTTCGCATAGGCTTCCCTTGAAGCGTGGTTTGCGGCATTTCTCTTCAGTACAGGTGCGATAGCGCGCCTTGGGCATTTCGCCTCGCTTCCACAGCCGGTAATGCTTACGGCAATAGCCTTTGGCTATTACCTGATGAGAACAATCGCTTGCTTTGCAGGTTGCTTCGTCGGCCATGCGCCATTCCTTGACTAAAATTCCGCTTTAAGTTCGCGGCTCAACAAATTCTCAACGATAGTCCGTGGCGGCTGCTCTTCATAGAGGCACCGGCCAACCGCCTCGACCAGGGGCAGTTCGACCCCAGCTCGCGCGCCCAGTTCCGCCAGCAATCGGGTGTTGACCACCCCTTCGGCCACCTGTCCCGGGGCCAGCCGCGGAAGGCGGCCGGCGCCGATAGCCAGGCCCCATGCATGATTGCGCGACAGCTCGCTGGTGCAGGTTAGCACCAGGTCCCCAAGGCCTGACAGGCCGGCTAAGGTTTCGGTGCGGGCGCCCAGCGCATTGCCCAGGCGGATCATTTCCGCCAGGCCGCGGGTAATCACGGCCGCGCGCGCGCTTAGGCCAAGGGCCAGACCGTCGCCGATGCCGGCCGCGATCGCGATCACATTTTTGAGGGCGCCGCCCAACTCCACGCCGATCACATCCGAGCTACGGTAGATGCGTAAAAGCGGCTGCGCAAGCAGCCTCTGTACCATGCGCACGCAGGCGGGATCGCGCGCCGCGGCCACCAATGCGGCCGGCTTGCCGCGTGCAATTTCAACCGCAAAGCCCGGTCCCGACAGCGCGGCGACGGCGGCGCTGGAAGGAAGTATTTCCGCCAACGTCTGTGTCATCGTGCCGAGCGTATGCTCTTCGAGCCCCTTGGTAGCACTGACCACGATTGCATCAGGAGCGAAGAGCGCGCCCAACGGAGTCAGGCAGGCGCGCACGAACTGCGAGGGGATGGCCACGATTATGAGCTTGGCGACGGCCACCTCCGGTTCCCATCGAGGGTTAATTCGCAGGTTTGGTGGCAGTTCGATCCCGGGCAGGTAGCCTCGATTCTCACGCTCTCGTTCCAACGCGGCGGCTTGCTCCGCACGATGGGGACAGAGGGTGACTTCTCGGCCGGCCCGGCTGAGTGTAACGGCCAGAGCCGTACCCCAGGCGCCAGCGCCAAGAATCACGATGCTCCCACCGCTCATCGAGCGCTTTCCCAACCGGCGATAGAGCGGTCAGGTCGCCGAACGGCAGAGCCTATAAAGAGGTGCCAATTCGGCAAACGCTTCGCACATTTCATCGCGCTCCAGCCGCAGCGAATCTTTGGCGGACCAGCCGAAACCAATATCGATCCCACCCGTCTTCTTGTTGAGCGCCTGCGTCAAGCTTGCCCATAGCTCGTCCATATCCTGGATCGGCGCCGGAAGGGTGTGGAAATCCCAATTATCGTAGCGCGCCAATGGCGTGTTGCGCAGGCCTTGGCTCAATTCGCCACCTTTGCGTTTGAGCACGGCGGCCATCTCCGGACGATGGTCGGCCTCGGGCTTGACCACTACCCGGGCATGCAGACCGGCGCCCGAAATGCACAAGCCAAGGTAGGGATAGCGTTTGTAGCCCTTGGGCGAGGGGCCAAAGGCGCACCAGGTTTCAGGCGGTGGATTGACGGTGCGGCGGGCGTGCTTGGCAACATGAGGGAAAAACTCTAGATGCAGCCGCCGCGCCAGGGCCGGGGCCAGCTCATCGCCCAGGCGCAGCAGTTTGGGCCGCACCAAGGCGTAAATCTGGGCCATGCGCTGGCTGAAACCCTCGATTTCAAAAACTCTGAAATCCGCGCCGGTAAAACCCAGGGTCGCCATCGTAATTAATCTCCTTCCAGAGCGCCGCCGCTTCCGCTGCCAGAGTTTACAGGGTTCACGCACTCGCCGCCAAGGCGCCGCCCCCGCCTCGCCAGCGGGATCCTCTGCGCCTTAAGGACAGACCAGTCGCCTGGCTAAGAGCGGGGTGGCCAGTGACCGAGGCTGAAGCGTTTCATCTGTTCAACCGGACTGGCCGGTATGCCTACGTGGGTGAAGGCTCGGTATAGTGGAATGCAGCACGATGATTCCCTTGCACGACGATTTAGGCTTCCCGCGGTTTTTAACGGTCACCTTTCTGCTGGTTATGGTCAACGTCGCTGTGTTTGCCTACCAGCTGAGCCTCGGGTCCCAAGCGCCCGCCATGATCGCGACGTATGGCTTGGTGCCAGCGCGACTAACCGCCCTGAGCAAAGGCGAAGGCTGGGCACTGCTGACCTTGCTCACTTCGATGTTTGTGCATGGCGGTATCTTGCACCTGGCCGGTAACATGCTTTACCTGTTTATTTTCGGCCCAGCCGTCGAGGCCAGATTTGGCCCTCGGCGCTATGTGGCGTTTTATCTGATAGCTGGGATGGTCGCGGGACTGGCCTTGGTCGCGATCGATCCGGCCTCGCCCACGCCGATGGTGGGGGCCAGCGGGGCCATCGCCGCAGTGTTGGGCGCATACCTGGTGCTTTTTCCCAAGGCACGGGTCAAAACTGTGCTGCCAATATTTATTTTGATTGAATTTATCCAACTGCCGGCCTTGCTTTACCTGATGCTGTGGTTCGCTATCCAGCTTATCGCCGGCTTATATAGCGGACACGGAGCTGCCGCGGGAGTCGCCTGGTGGGTTCATGTAGGCGGCTTTCTGATTGGGGTCGCAAGCGCGCCTCTGCTAGCCTATCACAAGCCGGTTGCGCGGCGGGCGGTGGCAGTTTGAGGTGTTAACAACCCGATCAAGCTGTTGAGGAGTGTATCGATTTCCGATCGCTTGCAGCTTGCCGAACGACTAGCTGCCAAGTATTTTACGGCGCTATAATCTAATTGCGGGTGCGATCTTAGGCACCGAGGTGGTGGGTTGGTGGCGGCAGCGGCGGGCAGCGATCTTCTGCGGCGAGTTCCTCCGCAAAATCTGGAAGCCGAAGAATCGGTTCTTGGCGCGGTCTTGCTCGACAACGACGCGCTTAACAGCGTGGTCGAAATCCTCAGCCCCGAGGACTTTTATCGCGACGCCCATCGTCGGATCTATCGGGCGATGGTCGATCTGGCCGATCACAACCAGCCGGTCGATGCGATTACGCTGACAGACGCCTTGCGCCGGCTAGGGGCGTTGGAAGAGGTGGGCGGCCCAAGCGTGATTGCCGAGCTGGCGCTGCGCGTTCCAACCGCGGCCAATGCTACCCATTATGCCCGTATCGTGCGCGAGAAGGCGGTGCTGCGCTCCTTGGCCTCAGTCGCCACCGAGATCGCCGGCTCGGCCTACGAAGCACGTGCCGATGCCGACGAGTTCCTGGACGAAGCCGAGCACAAGATTTTTGAAATTTCCGAGCGCCGGATTCGCCCCTCCTTCCATTCGATGGCGGAGTTGACGCGTGAGTCGCTCAAGCTGATCGAGCGATTGTACGAGCGGCGCGAGTTGGTCACCGGCGTGCCCACCGGCTTCACCGACCTCGATCGCATTACCGCCGGCCTCCAGCCGGCCGATTTAATCATTATCGCGGCCCGTCCCAGCATGGGCAAGACCGCGTTGGCGCTGAATATCGCCGCCTATGCGGCGATGCAAGCCGAACCCAAAGTTGGGGTGGCGTTTTTCTCCCTGGAGATGTCCAAGGAGCAGCTCGTGTTGCGTATGCTCTGTTCGGAGGCGCGCGTGGACAGCAGCCGGGCCCGCGCCGGATTTCTCAAAGGTGACGACTTCCCAAAGCTAGCGCAGGCCGCGGCGCGACTGTCAGAGGCACCAATTTTTATCGACGATAGCTCGGACACCAGCCCCATTGTGCTTAAAGCCAAATGCCGCCGGCTGGCGCGCGAGCGCAGCAACAACCTGGGCCTTATCATCGTGGATTATCTGCAACTGATGCGATCTTCGCGGCCGGGCGAATCGCGAGAGAAGGAAATCTCCGAAATCTCGCGCTCGCTCAAAAGCCTGGCCAAGGAGCTGAACGTGCCGGTTATCGCGCTCTCGCAGCTCAACCGCCAGGTCGAAACTCGCCCCGACCGCCGTCCGTTGCTAGCCGACCTGCGGGAATCGGGCGCGATCGAGCAGGACGCCGACGTGATCGCCTTCGTTTATCGCGACGAGATGTATCACAAGGACTCTAAGGCGGCGGGCACCGCCGAAATCATCATCGCCAAGCAACGCAACGGTCCCACCGATACCGCGATTCTTACCTATCTCAACCAGTTCACCCGCTTCGAGAATTACGAAGCTGTGGCCGGTTACGTCGAGGGCGAGTACTGACAAGGCGGCTGGCGCGCTGGCCTGACACGGCTTGCGATCGGGCAATTTACCGTCGCGCTCAGCTTGCCGACCCTGCCGGTGCCATTCCGCGACTTCGAAGAACAACAGCTCTGCGGCGGCGGGGGTTTGTAATTGAGACCATCCTCGCGTTATGAATCGGGTTTGAAGGGCTCCAGCTGGCAGCTTGGCGGCCAAGAAAGCTACCTGGGGAAGAGAGACACTCTGATGCTGTCGCACGAAGACAACCGACTGCTGACGCAAACCGGACCTGGCACCCCAATGGGTGAACTGTTCCGTCGCTTCTGGCTACCGGCGGCGCTGGGAACCGAGGTGGCAAGGGACGGTGCGCCCGTGCGGCTGCGAATCCTGAGCGAGGACCTGATCGGCTTTCGCGACAGTCAGGGGCGGGTAGGAATCGTCGAGGCTTATTGCTCGCACAAGCTGGCACCGCTGTTTTTTGGGCGCAATGAAGATTGCGGACTGCGCTGCGTTTACCACGGATGGAAGTTCGACGTGGACGGCAATTGCGTGGACGTGCCCAACGTCCCCGACCTCAAGGACGCCGACAGCCTCAAGCGCAAGGTTGGGCTAAAAGCCTATCCCACCCGGGAAGCCGGTGGCGTGATTTGGGTATACATGGGAGGCAGCAAGCAGATGCCGCAACTGCCCGAGTTCGAATGGGTCTTGGCGCCCAGCGGGCATACACATGTCTCGCGCTGGTTGCAGCGCAGCAACTGGGCGCAGGGCATGGAGGGAGAAATCGATAGCTCCCATATCAGCTTTCTTCATCGTCAGATGGTCCGCGAAGAGGAGACCAGCCCCTTTGCGCCGGTGGTCCTCGCAGGGGCAGACGGCTCGCCGGTCATGACTCTGGAGGAAACTGCGTACGGCTATCGCTACGGCGCGCGGCGCAACCGTGTCTCAGGCGACTTCTACTGGCGGATTACTCATTGGCTGGTGCCGATGTACAGCCTCATCGCCAGCCAAGAGTTTCCGCGTGGTGGGCGCGCCTGGGTTCCGGTGGACGACAATCATGTGATGGCTTTCGGCTATAACTACCGGGCCGATCGTCCATTTACCGCCGAGGAAATCGCCTACCTCGAAAACGGCAATGCTTTTCCCCCGCGCATCCATCGTGGCGCTTACCAGCTTCCCGACGGCTATGTAATCGATACGTATCTGCCGCTAGCAAACAAGGGCAATGACTACCTCATTGACCGGGCGATGCAGAAGCGGATTAATTATACCGGCATATACGGCATCAATGAACAGGATCGAGCTCTGCAGGAGAACATGCCGGGCAGCGCCGCCGCCTCCGGCGCGGTCGATCGTAGCCGCGAGCATCTAGTGTACTCCGATGTGCCGGCGATAACCGCGCGCCGAATTCTGCTCAAGATGGCGCGCGACCTGACTCAAGGAATCGAACCGTACGCCGCCAGCCACGGCGAGATCTATCGGGTTCGCGCGCTGGGCGCGCTTTCGCCCGCCGCCGAGCTCCATCAATTTCTGGAGGCTTTCGCACACGAAAGCCGGGTCATCTATTAGTCGGCGTACCAATTGCGCCACCGTTTCGGAGCCGCATGCGCATCGCACTGTTCGATACCTTACAATGGAAGGCGAATTCGACCTTTGACCCTCAGGCTGCCGCCGCGGTCTATGCTCAGCGCCTGGATGAATGGGAACGAGCCGAGCAGCTCGGCTTTGACGGCGTCTATATTGCTGAGCATCACTTCAACTCAGTCTTGACTCCCTCGCCCAACGTCCTGCTTGGCGCCCTTGCACAGCGCACCAGGCGCATACGCCTCGGCGTCATGGTCAACGTGCTGTCTTTTCACGATCCCCTCAGGGTCGCGGTCGAGAGCGCGATGCTGGATCTGCTCAGTGGCGGACGGCTGGATGTCGGGGTGGGGCGAGGGGTCAGCATTCGCGAATACGAGGGCCACCATTTGGCCTGGGAAGAGGGACGTGCGCGAGTGATGGAGGGAATGGAACTGGTGCTTCAAGCCTGGACCCAGGATGTAGTCCAGTTCAACGGCCAGTTCCGCCAGTTGGGCCCGGTGCGAGTCTCACCCAAACCGCTGCAGCAACCTCACCCGCCGGTGTGGGCTGCCGCCTACAGCGACGAAACGATTCGCTGGGCGGCGGACAAGAATTTTTCAGTGGGATTTACCCTGGTGCCGACCGAAGCGATTTGCCGCCAGCTCGACCTCTATCGCCAGTTGATGGAGCGACGCGGCCGCACTGCCGGGCCCCAGCGAATTCTCGTCACTCGCCCGGTGTTCGTTGGAGCCACCGACGCGCAGGCGCGCGCCGACAGCGAAGGCCCGATCAATGACATGTTCCGCTATTTTTCCCCGCCTGGGATCAAGGGTGAGATCAGGCAATGGCCGGCCGGGACCAAATTTTACAGCGAATTTTATCGCGCATTCCTAAAGCGAAACTTGAGCTTTGAGGATCTTATCGAGGCCGGGATCATCGTGGTCGGCGGGGCCGATACCGTGGCCCGCAGCATCGCCACCCAGCTGCAGCGTACCGGAGCTGATAATTTCCTAGCTTGGATGAACTTGGGCGCGATGAACGCCGACTTGGCGCGCGCTTCGCAGGAGGCTTTTGCAGCTCAGGTGATGCCCCGTCTGCGTCAGTCACAGCGCGCGCCCGCTCGCTAAATCGCTTAGGGCGTCGCGCGCGGTAACTGTACCGCTAATAGCGCGGACCGCCTTTGATTGAGCCAGGTTTTCTTTTAGCCTTTATTGCATGGCGCTGCCTGTTTGCCGTCGGTCGGTCGTAAAAGTGCCGACAGGCAAAGCAAGGCGCTGCTATACTGTGGTGCTGAAGGGAAGTCTTCGAAGATGGTCGGTCACATTATCATTGAAGGGGTAACGCCTTGCGGCGAATGCGGCCGTTATCCAATCAAACGGGTAGTGGGCGAGGCCTGCATAGTTGAAGCGGACGTCTTTCGCGATGGCCACCAACTCCTCAAAGCGTCGCTGCTATGGCGACGCGCCGACGCTGAAGGGTTCAATGAAGTACCAATGCAGGCGCTGGCCAACGACCGCTGGCGCGGCCAGTTTGTTCCTCTCGACAACGTCCCTCACATTTTTACCATCGAAGCCTGGACTGACCGGTTTGGTTCCTGGCTGAGTGATTTCATCAAAAAAGTCCACGCCGGCAAAGCGGTCAGGGGCGATTTGCTGGAGGGGATCGCGTTATTGCGCGACAGCAATGGCTACGCCCAAGCTGAAGACGCTGAACTGATCTTGCGCGCAATCGCTCAGCTCACGCCTTTGAACGACGCGACCGCGGCGCTTGCGATCGTCACGCAGCCTGAGCTGACACAGGCCATGGGTCGCGCACTTGTACGCCCCGACAAGACCCGATATGAGCCGGCGGTTCGTGTGATTGTCGATAGAGAACAAGCGCGCTTTAGCGCTTGGTACGAAATCTTCGTGCGCTCTCAGGGCGATCAGCCCGGTCATTCCGGAACCTTTGCCCAAGCCGAGCAGCGCTTGCCGGCGATTCGCGACATGGGCTTTGACGTAGTTTACCTAACCCCGATCCACCCCATCGGCGAGACCAACCGCAAGGGGGCGGGCAATAGCCTGCACGCCCGGGACGGCGATCCGGGCAGCCCGTGGGCGATCGGCAATCAATCGGGCGGTCACACAAGCATTGACCCGGCGCTGGGCACGATCGAAGATTTCGACCGTTTCGTGGCCGCCGCCAACCGTCTAGGCATGGAGGTCGCGCTGGATTTTGCCATTCAATGCTCGCCCGACCATCCGTGGGTCAAACAACACCCGCAATGGTTCCAGCATCGGCCCGACGGTTCAATCAAGTATGCCGAAAATCCACCCAAGGAATACCAGGACATTTATCCGATCGATTTTGACACGTCGGATTATGAAGCGCTGCGGCAGGAACTGCTCAACATTGTCCGCTATTGGATTGCTCACGGGGTTCGCATTTTCCGGGTCGATAACCCGCACACCAAACCGGTTGCGTTTTGGTCCTGGCTCATCGCAGAGGTCCAGACTGTTCGCCCTGACGTCATATTCTTAGCCGAAGCATTCACTCGGCCAAAAATGATGATGGCACTGGCAAAGGCCGGTTTCACTCAATCCTACTCGTATTTCACCTGGCGAAATACCAAGGTTGAGTTGACCAACTATTTGAGCGAACTAACGCAGCCCGCGGTAAGCGATTTTTTCCGCCCCAATTTTTTCGCGAACACTCCCGATATTCTAAGTCCGATTCTTCAGACGGGCGGTGCGCCGGCTTTCAAGATGCGCCTCATACTCGCGGCAACCCTTTCCCCCGCCTATGGTATCTACAGCGGTTTCGAGCTGTGCGAAAATGAAGCAGAACCGGGAACAGAGGAGTATTTGGCTTCGGAAAAATACCAGATAAAAATTCGTGATTGGAATCGGAAGGGAAATATCAAGGAGTTCGTAGCGCTGATCAACCAGATTCGCAACGCCAACCCCGCGCTACGTGAGTTTACCAATTTGCGCTTTTTAACCACCGACAGTGAAGACATAATTCTATATGCAAAAGCAACTGCCGATTTGGGCAACGTTATCCTCGTTGCTGTCAACCTCGATCCTTTCCAGGCTCATTATTGCACCGCTTTCGTGCCCCCAGAGGTGGTGGGCGTGGCCCCTGGACAACGCTATCGGGTGACCGATTTGCTCACTGGTGCGGTCTATGAATGGGGCGACCGCAACTACGTTCGCTTGGACCCGGTCATCGAGCCGGCGCACATTTTACGGGTTGACGGCCGTTTATGAAACGCAACGGAGGCTACTCACCTTCCGATCCACTCTGGTACAAGGACGCCATCTTCTATGAATTGAGGGTGCGCTCCTTTTACGACAGCAATGGCGACGGGATCGGCGATTTCGCGGGGCTCACCGCGAAGCTTGACTACCTTTACAAACTGGGGGTTACGACGCTCTGGCTATTGCCTTTTTTCCCCTCTCCGTTGCGCGACGACGGTTACGACATTTCCGATTATACCAATGTCCATCCCGACTACGGCACGCTGGCCGATTTTCGCAAATTTCTGCGTGAAGCGCACGCGCGCAACCTGCATGTCGTAATTGAGCTGGTCTTGAATCACACTTCCAGTCAACACGAATGGTTTCAGCGGGCGCGTAATTCACCGCCTGGCAGCAATTTCCGCAATTATTACATCTGGAGCGACGATCCTGAACGTTATAAGGACGCCCGGATAATCTTTCAGGATTTCGAGCCATCCAACTGGTCCTGGGATCATGCGGCAAAGGCGTACTATTTCCACCGTTTTTATTCTCATCAGCCTGACCTTAATTATGACAACCCAGCGGTACGCCGCGAGATGCTGCGGATTGTTGATTTCTGGCTAGGGCTGGGGGTTGATGGATTGCGCCTGGACGCCGTGCCCTACCTATATAAGCG
>DATGLK010000034.1 GCA_035294265.1 Candidatus Binataceae bacterium | reverse complement strand
CCCCGGCGCCAACCCAGAGCCCCGGCCCGACCCCTAGTCCGACGGCGGCCCCGAGCCCGTCGGCTACCATTAATCCGCCCCCTACCTTTTCGCCGGTCCCAACCCCGGCTCCAACCGCCAGCACCGTGCCCGTGCCGGGCGGAAGCGTAAGCGGTGCGGTTGCGGTCGATCTACGGGTGGTCCCGGGCCAGACTGTGGTGCTCGGCACTTTCATGCTCAACGCTAGTCCGGGAGCCAGCCAGCAGATAGCCAACCTGACAATCGCGGTAAGCGACCCCTCGATGTTCCATTGGCTAACCCTCGAGGCAACCACAGTCGCTGGAACGCGTAGCGTCACCGTCAACACGCCAGACACGAGTAACGTTTTTACTTTTAACCCGCCTCTTGTGCTCACGGGCGGGACGGCCGCGCAGTTCGTATTGCAGGGGCTAGTCGCCGGCCCTTGACCTGTCCGCGGATCGACTCCTCGCCCCATTCTGATAAACTTGACTCCGCTTGACGGGAAGATTTGTATTTTACTGGCGGTAACTGACTTAAAGGACCGGTTTATGGACGCGATTGAAGCGATACGGACGCGGCGCAGCATGCCTCTAGCGGAAGGCCGGGTTCCGCGCGAAGTGGTCGAGGAGCTGATCGAGTTGGCGACATGCGCGCCCAACCATCGCCTGACCGAACCGTGGCGTTTCACGATCGTGGAAGGCGACGGGCTGGAGCACCTGGGTCGCTTCTGGGGCGCGCGAACGGCGGCCAAAGCGGAGCCGGCGCAGCGCGATAAGATCATCGATAACGAGGTGCGCAAGCTCAAGCGAGCCCCGCTCGTGATAGTGGTCAGTACGCGGACGGCGGACGATCCGGAAATGGCGGAGGAAGATTTTGCGGCCACCGCCGCCGCGGTCGAAAATATCCTGGTGGCGGCGCACGCCCGCGGCTTAGCGGCGATGTGGCGAACGGGAAAAATGGTCCACGATCCCGAGGTCAAGCGCTATCTCGGACTGGACCCGTCGGATCGCATCGTGGCCTCGATTTATCTGGGACACACCGCGTTGGCCGAAGCCAAGCCAATGCCGCGCCAGCTCACCTCGGTAATTCGTTGGATTGACGGGGCACAAGCCTGAGTAAGCAAGGCGCGCGCACTGGTAGGCGATGGCAGAGCCAAGCAATCTAATCGTGCTGTGCGAGAGCAGCGAAGTAAACCCCGACCTGCCACTGCACGTGTCGGCAGGCGGCGCAGATTATGCGGTGTATAACCTGGGCGGGGAGTATTACGTTACGCAAGAAAATTGCACGCATGGACCCGGTCTCATGTCCGAGGGCATGATCATGGATGATGAAATCGAATGCCCTTTCCATCAGGGCCGCTTTCACATCCCCAGCGGGCAGCCGACTTTCCCTCCCTGCACCGAACCGCTGCGAACATGGACCGTGCACCTGATCGAGGGTAAGGTCTGCATCGATCCGGAGGAACGGCGCGCCGCCCCGTAAGCAACCGGACGGCAAATAGAGCGACGGGGCGGTCTGAACCCGGCAGCGAGGACAGTGAGATGGCGCTTTCAAAGGAAATCAACGAGCAGTTGACCCAAACCAATTCCGGCACTCTTATGGGCGATCTTTTCCGGCGCTATTGGATGCCGGCTCTGCTTGCCGAGGAGGTGCCGGGCCCTGATTGTCCACCCGTCAAGTTGAAATTACTGGGCGAGCGTTTGCTGGCTTTTCGCGACAGCCAGAACCGGCTGGGAGTGATCGACGAACTGTGCGCCCATCGCCGCGCCTCGTTATGGTTTGGTCGTAACGAAGATTGCGGTATTCGCTGCGCTTATCACGGTTGGAAGTACGATGTGAACGGGCAGTGCGTGGACCTGCCCTCCGAACCCGACCATAGCGGGATGCGCCAGCGGATCAAGCTGAAATCTTACCCAACGATCGAGCGCGGCAACGTGATTTGGGTTTATATGGGTCCGCCCGATAAGCAGCCGCAGCCGCCCGAATTGGAATGGACCCTGGTGCCGGCCACCCATCGTTTCGTGTCCAAGCGCTTGCAGGAATGCAACTACCTGCAGGCCCTTGAAGGCGGTATCGATTCCAGCCACGTTTCTTTCCTGCACAGTGCCGCGCTCAAGACCGACCCCTTGTTTTTGGGCAGTAAAGGCAATGTCTACAACGATCGGGATCGGATGCCTGTGTTCGAGGTGGTCCCTTTCGACGGCGGACTTTTGATCGGGGCGCGACGCAATGCCGAGCACGATCGTTATTACTGGCGGATTACGCCGTTTATCGCCCCCTTCTATACCGTGATTCCACCCCGCGCCGGTCACCCTATCAACGCTCACGCGTGGGTGCCGATCGACGATGAGCACTGCTGGGCCTGGAGCATCAGCTATCACCCCAGCCGCGAGCTAACCCACCAGGAGTTGGCGGCGATGCGCGACGGGCGCGGGATTCACGTCCGTTACGTCCCTGGCACCTACATTCCGGCGGCCAACCTGCATAACGACTACCTGATGGACCGTGAGGCGCAAGCCGCGGGCCTGACCTTCAGCGGGGTGGAGGGGATTGCGATGCAGGACGCCTCGCTGCAGGAAAGCATGGGTCCGATCGTGGATCGGTCGGAGGAAAACCTGGCCTCCACCGATAACGGCATCATCATGGCGCGCCGGCTGCTGCTCAACGCGGCCAAGGCCAATCGCGCCGGTCAGCCCCTTCCAGGCCTGGCTCCCGCCATGCAGCGGGTACGCTCCTGTTCAATCGAACTGCCGCGCGAGGCCAACTTCAAGGAGGCGGCCAAGCACGGCCTGTTTCCCGAGCCCGGTTCCCCGCCGGTGACGGTTTAATCGGATAGACTAAACCACTGGCTGGGGGCAGCCGGCGGTTTAGTCTATTTGAATCACGATCGAGGTCCGCTGAATGTCAAAATTGCGCCTGACCTTTGCCTGCTGGGATTACGATCGCACGCGCGCTCTGGCCGAAGGCAGTGTCACTGCCGAAGGTATCGATTTGAACTATCTCAACCTGCCGGTGGAAGAGACCTTCTTCCGGATGGCGCGCTACCGGGAGTTCGACTTGGCGGAGATGTCGCTGTCAACCTACACCGTTACGCTCAGTGGCGACGACCCGCCTTTCATCGCGATCCCAGTCTTCCCTTCGCGCGCCTTTCGCCACTCAAGCATTTATGTCTCCAACCGCAGCACGATCCGGCAACCGAGCGACTTGGTGGGCAAGCGGATCGGCACGCCCGAATACGAGATGACGGCACCGGTTTGGATACGTGGTCTGCTCCAGGACGAATACGGAGTAGATCCGGCGGGGGTGCAATACTTTATTGGCGGCGAAGAAGAAACCGGGCGGGTAGAAAAGGTCAAGCTGAATTTGCCGGCGCGCTTTAAGCTCAATCCAATTGGCCCCACCAGTACGCTGTCGCAGATGCTGGCCGAGGGCGAGATTGACGCCCTGCATACCGCGCGAATGCCCTCGACCTACCTGTCGCGGCCGGGCACGGTTCGCCGCCTGTTCGAAAATTATGTCGAGGTCGAGCAGGACTATTACCGGCGCACCCGGATTTTTCCCATCATGCACACGGTAGTGATGCGGCGCGAACTTTATCGGGCCAACCCGTGGATTGCGCAGTCGCTGTTCAAAGCCTTCGTGCGGGCCCAGCGCAAGACCTACGAGGACCTCTATATCACCGCCGCCCTCAAAGTGATGCTGCCCTGGCAGATAGCCCACGTCGAGGAGACCCGTCGCGTTTTGGGCAACAACTGGTGGGCCTACGGCCTGGAGCCCAATCGCCAGGTGCTAGATACCTTTCTGCGCTACCATTACGAACAAGGACTGTCCCAGCGGCGCCTGAAACCCGAGGAATTGTTCGCTCCGGAGACCTTCGAAGAGTTCAAGATCTGATTGGCGCGGGCGGATGCATGCAAACCGGCGCGGCAGGAGCCTCATGAGCCTTCCCCGCATTGCGATCACCCTGGGCGATCCCGCCGGTATCGGGCCGGAAATCGCGCTCAAGACCGCGGCCAACACGCGCCTGCGTGAACTGTGTATCCCGCTGCTGATCGGCGATTGGGCGGCGGTCCAGGCGCAGCGCGACGCCGGCGTCATGCTGCCCGAGTTGGCAGTTATCCACACGCTGGAGGAAATCGGCGGCGCGCAAGGAAGCGCAGTGGAATTCTGGGACCTCGACCATTTTCGCGACCAGCCGCTGATCCTCGGCGAGGTTCGCGCCGCTCATGGCCGCGCCGCGGTCGATGCGGCGGCGGCGGCAATCGCCGCGGCCCTGGCTCATCGGGTGGACGCGGTGGTGGCCGCGCCCCAGACCGAGTTGGCGATCAAGCAGGCCGGCATCGAATTCGACGGCTATCCCTCCTTCGTCGCCCGCTGCACCGCGACCGCGCCCGAAGACGTCTTCCTGATGCTCTGCTTCGAACGCACCCGGATAGTGCATGCGACCCTGCATCAGAGCCTGCGCCGGGCCATCGAACTAATCAGCGCCCCGCGGCTGGGCAAGGTCTTTGAGGCGACCAACCGCGCGCTGCGTCAGATGAGCATTGCGCGGCCGCGAATCGCGGTCGCGGGGCTCAATCCGCACGCCGGCGAAAATGGCCTATTCGGCAATGAAGAAGCGGCGGTGATTATACCCGCCATCGAAGCCGGCCGGCGGATGGGGCTCGATTTGGAGGGGCCGTTTGGTGCCGACACCCTCTTCCAGCGCCCGGGATACGACGGTTTTGTAGTGATGTACCACGATCAGGGACATATCGCCGCCAAGCTCCTGGGCCATAATCGCGCCGCCGCCTTGACGATTGGCACGCCGATCCTATTTTCCTCGGTGGCTCACGGAAGCGCATTGGATATCGCGGGCCAAAACCGCGCCGATCCTCGCGCCATGGTAGAAGCGGTTGAACGACTGTTAGGACGAACCGGGTAAATTGCAGCTCGGCGCGCCTGGCGCCCTACAGAGGTACTGGCGATGCTTAAGTGAGAGGAATTCGCGAGCCGATTTCACTGGCAACATTGGAAACCAGCCAGCAAATTCCTGCGGCGTAGGCCGCATACCGGTGTGTCGCGCGGATTGCCGCCTTGTTTTTCCAGCCCCGTCGTGACGCGACCATCACACCAATCCCAAGAACCGGCATAATCGCCATCAAGGCGAAATAAATCAGCCCCACGCTTTGGTGAAACGCCATTATGCGGATATGCCAAGGATTAGTGATCGGCACTCGCGGCCGGCTGAGCACCATCGCGGTGTTCATATATACCACGAACAGGCTGAGCAGCAGCGCACCTGCCCATCGCAGCACATGACCAAAAGTCCCCTTGGCGCCCAAGTATTGCCAAAGAAGCAAGACACCGGTGGCTACCGTAAGCCAGAACGAGATACGGTAATTCCAAAACGGCAGCAGATAGCTCATGGTTTCCGTCGCCCCGATAGTAGCGCGGACCGTTCACCCTGGGGCCCCGATTCGATTATACATATGGTGGCGAGAATGCGGAATTTCAAGAGCGCGGCAGGCGCGGATGCGATAGCGGGTGCAATGCCGGCTAAAAGATCGCGTGCGGGTCGGGAAATGGGCCTTGCGAGCATAAACCGATCGCGGTGCTTATGCGCAAATTGATCCTGCTAGGCGGGATAATTGCCATCCTGGCGCTATCCGCGCTGGGACTAATCGACTTATCCGGACTCAAGCGCTCACTTGCGGGAACAACCGTGGCCGGCCTGGCCGACGAGGCGTCTGCGTTCGCCTCGGCCGCGTACGACAAGCTGGCCCCGATGGCCACTCTGGAGTACTGGAAAGGGTTCACGCGAAACCGGATTCGCGACCTCAAGCAATCGGCATCGCTGACGCCCACTGCGCCGCAGGTCAAGGTCATCGTGATCCGCCGCAGACCACAGCTGGCTGCGGTGGAACCTCCATCTCCGCCTGCGGCGCCATCCAACGTCGCTACCATTCCCGTCAAACCTTTGGTCCCAGCGCCGATGCGGCCGCCCGAGCTGCCCCAGATGGCGCCGGGTTTCGAGGGATGTTGGCAGGCCACCATAACCAAGCCCGACACCTGGCGATTTCTCGAAGGCCCAGAGGTCGACGGGTGGTCGCCGGCGACCTATCAATTGTGTTTTAACCGGTTGGGCAGCACCACGACGGCTAGCTTTTCGGCCGACAGTCCCCTCCACTTGACCTCACAATGGGTGGTGCCGTCGGTGGGCGAGCGCCGGGGACATACCGACATCGTCTTTCAGAACGGCAATTTCGTCATGTTGCATGCTTTCGGAGTTCTCCCGATGGAACTCAAAGTGCTGGGGTTCCTGCCCGGCCCTAAGCCCTCGGTCTCTTACGATTATTATTTTCACTGCTATCTGCAGGGTCAGAAGCTTATGGTCGAGGCTTCGATGTTGGAGCGATGCAGCGATTCTGCGGTCGAGGATTGCCATGGCCAGCCTTGGGTGCGCCAATCCTGGCATCACGAACTGGCCCGCGTCGAACCTTGAAGCTGGAACACCGCGGCAGCTATGACAATTTAGCATAAAAATTAGACATGACCACCGCCTTGGACACGCTCAAGCTCGCTAAACGGTTGCGCGAGGCCCACTTCACCCAGGAACAGGCCGAAGCTTTATCGCCGGCGATGGGAGAGGCTTTCACCGAAGCTGGGATAAACAAGTACGATCTCGCCGCACGTCGACACGAAATGAACGAAAAGTTTGTGGGCGCCGGAGGCAAGATGGCTGATCTGAAGGGCGAACTCGCCCAGGGACGCAGTGATTTTCGCGCCGGGATCGCCGCAGTGCGCCAGGACATGGCTGCTTGGGAAACCCGAATGTTGCCCCGGATGGGAGCGAGATTCGGAGGCAACCATCGCCATCCTGGCGACCCTTGTTCCGCTCTCCCACCACTGCGCAAACTCGGCCTGAAATCACGCAAAAAGGTCTTGAATTGTCAATTTGGTGAGACTAGATTAACAAGGGTTTTTCCGACCGGAGGACAAAGACGTGACTAAAGTGGGACTCGGCTTGCTCGTCGGCGTGATTTTCGCCGTGGCTCTGGCCATGCCCGCTAACGCCATAAGCTCTACCGCGCCCGCGGCTTTGACCAAGGTCGTGGGAATCGTCAACGGACCGGATGGCAAACCAGTGGCGGGAGTGCAAATCAACGCCGTGGACAAGGTAACTGGCAAAGTCATTGCTCATGGGGTTACCGGAGCCGACGGCAGATACGTCATCAGCGGGATCATCCCGGACCGCGTATATGTTTTGAAGCTCGATCCTCTGGCTACCGGAGTCAAGGCTGGTGACGCGGTGGCATATATCGGTCCCGATGGCCTGACCTCGGACTGGAATGTATCCACCGCCGCGGATGCCTTCGATCAGGCCATCGCAGGAGTTGGCGGGGGCCTCGGCAGCTTTGGCGCTGGTGCCGGTATTGGCACCCTGGGAGCGCTGGGAATCGGTCTGGGTGCCACCGGTGCGGTGCTTGGTGGAACCTTGGGCGGTATCGCCGCAAGCGGCGGCTTCAGCTCTTCCAGTCCCGCCAGTCCTTCCAAGTAGTAGCAGGTATCTAAAAGCGGAAAACGGCCGAGGGTCAGCTTCGGCCGTTTTTTCATTCAGTCCGCTCGCTCGTTAAGCACCTCATTAACAGCTTGACGGCTATCGAGCGTAGAATCTGAATAACCGTCCCAGGTTGGGTAGAAGGGCGCCTCTTTCAGCTTGAGCGACACGCCTTTTGCCAGCAGCACTTGTTCCCGGCGCTTGAGCGCCCGAATACTTTGGTAGCAGTTCGGCATATCGAAATGGCGCCGGCAGCCCATCAGATGATACAGCTCGTGGCGCGTAGTCAAATAGGGCGACAACACCAGCTGATTCAAGCTCAGCCGCTTGGCTACCACGAAACCATGGGTGAAAGTGGCGTCATCGACTTCGCCCAGGACCTCCGGCATCGGCAGCGCCAAAGCCAATAAATCGCCCCATACGAAGTCGCCGAGTTCGCGGTTGACAAAATACAGCGCGCGATCGCAATTGGGTGCCAGCGGCTGAGCGACAATCTCATCGAGCAGGGCCTGGTGAAAAAACGCGTTTCTAGGTAACGCTTGATAGCTGCTGACCTGGACGGCGAGTTTGAAGGCGTTTGCCTGCTCGTCCCACGAGGCGAGGAGTTGCCGAGCGGTCGCTTCGCTGATTCCATCGTCCAGATATACGCAAAGATGGACAATCTGTGGCTGACCGAAATCCATTGATCGTACCAAATTGGGATGCTCCACGCCGATGGAAGTCATCAAACAGCCAGCTACCATCAAAGTTGGGCCAAACACGCCCAATGGCAAAAGCCGGCGAAGCACGGTGATCCCCCCTTCTGGCTACAGCCGCGCTGGCGCTTGATGCCTGTGGCCACCCTAAGCGCCCATCGCAACTGCCTTGCTCCTTTCCTCGCTCTCCGATGAAGAATGGGATAGCAGCGGCAAAACCGCCGCGTCCGATTCACCGCTGTTTCGTCGGGCTCTCCGTCGACAGAACGTTCGCGCTACCTTAAACGGCCCCTTGGGCACGCCCGTGCGGTAGATAACGGCCGTGCCGTGAGTGGCGCGTGTGGTTCTGCTACAGTGCAAGCGCAGGCTGCGCAGCTTAGATTCGGAAAGGTTGATATATGACGGTGGCGCGAAATCTCCCGTATGGTCGCCAATGGATCGACGATAACGACGTGGCAGCAGTGGTTGACGCCTTGCGCTCGGATTGGCTTACCACCGGCCCGCGGGTCGAGCAGTTCGAGTCAGCACTGGCGGCCAAGGTTGGCGCTCGCTATGCGGTCGTCGCCTCCAGCGGTACGGCAGCCCTGCACTTGGCCTGCATGGCGGCGGACGTGGGGCCAGGGGGCGTGGTTATCTCGTCACCTAACACCTTTGTGGCTTCGACCAATTGCGCCCTTTACTGCGGCGCCCGCCCTGCCTTTGCGGATATCGATAGCGAGACGCTAAATCTCGATCCGTCTGCCTTGGCGCACCTGCTCAACCATCTGCCCTCGGGGCAACCACAAGCGGTAATTCCCGTTCACTTCGCCGGCCAACCCTGCGCTATGGAGCAAATCTCAAGCCTGGCGCGGTCCGCCGGCCTGCGAATCATCGAGGATGCCTGCCACGCCTTGGGCGCACGCTGGCGCGATCGCACGGGCCGCTGGCAGAGCGTGGGCAATTGTTCGCATTCCGACATGACGGTCTTCAGCTTTCACCCGGTAAAACACATTACGAGCGGCGAGGGCGGCGCGATTACCACCAATGACCAACAGATCTATGAGCGGTTGCGCCGCCTGCGCCATCACGGAATCGGCCGCACGCTCATGCAACTGGGCGCTCAGGAACCTTGGCGGCACGAAATAACGGAACTGGGATACAACTATCGGCTGAGCGACATCCAATGCGCCTTGGGCCTCAGCCAACTGCGAAAGCTGGAGGGTTGGGTAGAGCGAAGACGTGCGCTGGCGGCTCGCTACGATCGCGAACTGGCTGACTTGAGCGAAGTCAAACGGCCTGCTCAGGCGGCCAACAATTTCTCGTCTTACCATCTCTATGTAGTTCAAGTGCCCCGACGCTCCGCGCTGTTCCACCGGCTGCACGAACGAGGCATCAAGACCCAGGTCCATTACTTACCGGTCCACCTACACCCGCTTTATCGCGAGCGCTTCGGTTATCGCGCCGGAGATTTCCCAAAGGCCGAGGCCTATTACGAAGGTGCGCTGTCACTGCCACTGTTTCCCCAGATGAGCGATAACGATGTGACTTACGTTGCGGAAGTGCTACGAGAGGCGCTGGCCGAACATAATCTCCCAAAACAAGAACCCCAATCTTAGAAACCCTCCGATGCTTCAAAAAGCTGAAACCTGCCGCCATCCAGTACAAAACGAGACAGTTATTAGCCGAGAGGGTGAGCGGCCGTGGGCACGAAAAGCTAAAATTAAATCCATCGGATACTTCCGAATTGTTTTGCGCGAAAGGCGATGGGGTTGATGAGATGAAGTTGTGGCGGGCGGTAGCATTGACACTGGTCGTAATCATCAGCTTTTGCGCCTGTAGCACGCAGCCCCCAACCCTCGATCAGGAGCTGACGCGGACCGGCATCGCGGCCGCGGTAGGAGCCGCCGGCGGGGCCGCGGTTGGCAGCCAGACCCGTTATTCCCTGGCCCTGTCGATTTTTATCGGCGCGGCAGGCTGTGCCGCGCTCACCCTGCTATATGAAGAAGTCAAGCGCGAGGCCGAAACTTACAACTCGTCTTACCAGCAGTCCGCCAATACCTCCAACCAATAAGTGTCATCGCTCGGTTATCGCGTCGGATCGCTCCTGCTCGTAAAACAGGCCCAGCTTGGCAGGCCAGCATTTCGCTTAAGGTAGAGGCCACAGCGCGCGATGCATCGCGCGGGCGCGCTCGAGCATCGGCGCCGCTCGATCGGGCGCGGCCTCGGCTAGCGGTTCATCGGCCTCGCGCCCTAGCTCCTCGAGCACAGTCTTTCCGCACGCGGCCAGGGCTTGCAAGTCGTAGCCGCCTTCAAGTGCCAGCACCAGCCTGCCCTGGCAGCATTCCGCGGCCAGCCGTTTGACCCGCCGCGTCATCGCGCCAAAACTTGCTTCAGTTAATTGCATTTGAGCCAGCGGATCACGGGCATGAGCGTCGAATCCAGCCGAGATCAGCACGGCCTGGGGGGCGAAATGGCGCGCGATCGGCATCACGATACGGTCGAAGGCAGCCAGGTAATCGCCGTCGCCGCAGCCCGCAGGAAAGGGCAGATTTATCGTATAGCCAAGCCCTTCGTCCACACCGATGTCATCAAGCGCACCTGTACCGGGATAAAAGGGGTACTGATGTAGAGAGACGTAGAGCACGCGCTTGGAGGAGTAGAAAATCTCCTGGGTGCCGTTGCCATGATGAACGTCCCAATCGAGAATCAGAACCCGTTCCAGACCGCCGAGCGTGGTGAGGTAGGCCGCGGCGATCGCCACGTTATTGAAAAAACAGAAGCCCATCGCCCTCTGCGGCAAGGCATGATGCCCAGGCGGCCGGATCAACGCGAAGGCGTTGTCGGCGTCACCGCGTAACACCGCATCAAGGGCGGTCAAGGTGCCACCGGCAGCCAAAAGGGCGGTGGCGTAGGTCGCTGGGCAGGAATGAGTGTCCGGATCGAAATCGTAGCGAGAATAGGCCGCACTGGCCCGCACCGTGCGCAGGTACTCAGCGCTGTGGCAAAGCCGAATCTCCGCTTCGGTAGCCGCGCGCGGGGCGACGATTGTCAACGCCGGCCGCCTCATCTGGGCGGCCATCTCACTGAGCACCGCGACCCGCCGTGGCGATTCAGGATGGCCGCGGCCGGCAAAATGATCCAAGTAGCGGGGATCGGCTACGGCTACGGTGCGAAGCATGTTGACTCTCCCCTGGCTGATGGGCCTAAATTGAGGAAGTAAAGCTCGGCACGCGCGCAGGACGACCCATCGTTGGGCATCTTTGAAATCATTCTAATCCTAATCGTAGCGCTAATCGTTCTGGGACCGGAACAGATGCCAGAGTTGGTGCGCAGCGGGATTCGGGTTTACCGCGAGATTCGCACAGCCGCCAATGACGTTATCCAGGAAATCAGCGAGAGTTTGAACGATCCGCCCCCGCCCCTGGATCAAACCGCCGAGCCTCTGGAACCACCTTTTGTTCACCGCGAGAACCTCGATACTATCGGCGAAAAAGAAAGCAACGGTGTAAGCACCGCGCCCGCCAGCGAACCCGGCTTGCCCTCGCCGCCCAACCCCGCGGACAAACCGCCGCCCTTCCATCGGACCTGAACCAATGGCCCTTCAGCCGCCGTCAGAGCAAACCGCCTTCGACCACAGCCGAATGCCGCTTATCGAGCATCTCAAGGAACTGCGGGTGCGGCTAATCAGGGCCTGCTTGGCGATCGCGGTCGGTTTTGTGCTCGCCTACGGCTTCGTCGATCAGCTCTTTCGCGCCCTGACCTGGCCCCTGCGCGAAGTCTCGCATAATCAGGTACTTTTGATCGGCACCGGGATTGGCGAGGCGTTCTTCACTAAGATCAAGGTTGCACTGGTCGCCGCGCTCTTTATCGCCAGCCCGGCGGTGCTTTACGAAGTGTGGAAATTCATCGCTCCGGGCTTGTACGACTCAGAGCGCCGGATGGCCCGTCCCTTCGTCTTTTTCACCACGCTGTTTTTTCTGCTCGGCGGCTATTTCTGCTGGGCCGTCGTGCTCAAAATCGGTTACGCTTTTTTTCTCGCCCAGTACGCCAGCATCGGAGTCACACCGACCCTGCGAATCAGCGAATATCTGACCTTCTCGGCCAAGCTGCTGCTTGCCTTCGCCTTGACCTTCGAGATGCCAGCCTTCGCCTTTTTCCTAACCCGCTTGGGACTGATCGACCATCGCTTTCTGATTCGCCAGGCGCGCTATGCGGTGCTGGGAATTTTCGTCGTGGCGGCGGCTTTGACTCCACCCGATTTCATCTCACAGTTCTTGCTTGCGATCCCTTTGTTGGCGCTCTACGGGGTCAGCGTCGCAGTAGCTTATGTGTTTCGGCTGCATCCTACCGCCTCAGGCGAGATCGCCGTTGAGCCGCCGGCGACACCTTGAGAGTGGTCTGCGCCCGACCTGAGCAAACTCTTCATGTTATTGGCGCAACGCTTTATCTGCTACATGCCTAAATGTAATTTATTTATGCTAACACTTGCTGACGCGGCGGTCAGGGAGGCATCGTCATGGCTGTCATTCTGAACTCGCGACCCGCGCCTGGGGGTCCCGGCATCGCTCCGCGCTGGACGCGCGGAGCCAAGGATGCCGTCGGCACGGCTTATTCGGTAGCCGCCTCGATCTGGTTTACGATCGCCGCCGGCATCGTCACCGAGGTTTACTACCCCACCATCGATCGGCCTCAGATCCGCGATCTGCAATTTCTGGTGACCGACGGTCGTAGCTTCATGAGCGACGAACGCTCCATGGAGCACAGTGTCGAATATCTGGCCCCCGACGCGCTTGGCGTGCGCATGCTCAACCGCGATCGGCAGCAGCACTTCCAGCTCGTCAAGGAAGTCATCGTTGATCCGCACCTGGAATGCCTGCTCGTTCGGGTCAGGCTGGAGGGCTCGCCCCAGATTCTGCCCCGGCTACGGCTATTCGTGCTGCTTGCGCCCCATTTAGAAGTCGGAGGATGGGGCAACCAGGGCAATGTTGTGCTGGCCTCGGGGCGCCGCATCCTGACCGCCCATAAGGGCAACACCTGGCTGGGGTTGGACAATACCAACGGTTTCGTTGCTCAATCGTGCGGTTACGTGGGAACCACCGACGGTTGGCAGCAACTATCCCGCTATTTCGAGCTGCACGATCAGTTTGACTCGGTGGGTGGTGGTAACATCGCGCTGTGCGGAGAAATCGACCTGCGTCAGCGTCATGAATTCACCCTGGCGCTGGCCTTCGGCGACAGCCTTCATCGAACTCTGACCACCTTGTTTCAAGCACTTGGGGTGCCCTTTGAAGACAACCGCGAGCGCTTCATTGTACAATGGAAGCGCACCACCAGCGCGCTGGTTGAGCTGGCGGAAATCTCCGGCGACGGCGGCAAACTGTATCGCGCCAGCCACAGCCTGCTGCTGGCTCACGAGGACAAGACCTATCCCGGCGCTTTGATTGCCTCGCTCAGCATCCCATGGGGTGAAACCAGGGGTGATGAAGACCTGGGCGGATACCACCTGGTGTGGACCCGCGACATGGTCAATAGCGCGACAGGCCTAATCGCGGCCGGCAACACCACGCTGGCATTGCGAGCGCTGATCTACCTGGCGTGCTCGCAATTGCCCGACGGCAGTTTTTATCAGAACTTCTGGATCAACGGCCAGCCTTACTGGCACGGCATACAGCTCGATGAAGTCGCCTTTCCCATCCTGTTGGCGTTTCGCCTGGCCGAGCAAAATGCGCTGAAGGATTTCGACCCCTTGCCGATGGTGCTGCGGGCAGCGCGCTTTCTGGTGCTGAACGGGCCGGCCACCGCACAAGAGCGCTGGGAAGAGAACAGCGGCTATTCACCCTCTACCCTGGCCGCGGTGATCGCGGCGCTGATTTGCGGCGCCCATTTCTGCCGCAAGCGGCTGGGCCATCCTCGCGGCCTGTTCCTGCTGCGCTACGCGGAGTTTCTCGAATCCCATCTCGAGGATTGGACGGTTACCAGCCAAGGCGAGCTGCACCCCGATATTAAGCGCCATTTCATTCGCCTGCTGCCGATCGACCTGAACAATCCAACCGCGCCCGAGGATCCCGACCACGCGATCATCCAGATCAAAAATCGCCCGCCCGGTAGTGTCGATCGCTTTCCCGCCCGCGCGGTAGTGGATGCTGGTTTTCTGGAGCTGGTGCGCCACGGTATTCGCCGGCCCAGCGATCCGCTGATCGAAGACTCACTGCGCGTGGTGGATCATTGCCTCAAGGCCGACCTACCGCAAGGTCCCGCCTGGCGGCGTTACAACCACGACGGTTACGGTCAGCGTGATGACGGCAGGGCCTTCGACGGCTGGGGGGTCGGCCGCCCCTGGCCACTGCTGACTGGCGAGCGGGGCCATTATGAATTAGCCGCCGGACGTGACCCGCGTCCCTATCTGCAGGCGATGGAGCGTTTTGCCTCGGTCACCGGCTTGCTACCCGAGCAGGTCTGGGATCGGGACGATATCCCCGCCGCCTTGATGTTCCGGGGCCGACCCACCGGAGCGGCTATGCCACTGATGTGGGCGCATGCCGAATACATCAAGCTGCTGCGTTCCAGCCGTGACGGCCACAATTTCGACCTGATTCCCGAAGTGGCAGAACATTTTCGCGGCCACCGGCGTAGCGAGGCCCTGGAAATTTGGAAGCTCAACCGTCAGCCCGCCAAGATTGCACCCGGCCGCACGTTGCGAATCGTGACCGAACAACCCTTTCTCCTGCACTGGAGTCTGGATGACTGGGCGACCCAGACCGACACCCTCTCGATCCCCAGCGCCATCGACTTGAGTTACATCGATATCAAACTGCCACCGGAACAGAGCGCGCCTCTGCGCTTTACCTTCTATTGGAAAGATGAACGGCGCTGGCAAGGACAGGATTATCAAGTCGCGATGAAACGCGACTGAATTATAGGCGTGCAAACCCTTGGGCTCACTACTTTTGGGCCACGCGCGGGCGCAGATCGGGGGGGAGCAGGCTGCGAGCGATACTGCTGTCGAGCGCCTCGTACTCCGAATACTCCAAGGCCCGGTACAGCTCGGCACGGGTCTGCATCCGATCCAGCAAGTTCGCCACGCTGCCCTCGCGCGCCAGCAATTCGTACAGCTCGCCGATGGCTTTAGCCGCCACCCGTAGGGACGACGCGGGGAAAATTACCATTTTGTAGCCAAATTCTTCAAACTGGCGTGCGCTGAAGTAGGGCGTGCGGCCAAATTCCGTCATGTTGGCCAACAACGGCGCGCGCAGCTCGCGCGCGAATCGACGGAAGCATTCCTCGTCAGTCAGCGCCTCGGGAAAGATCGCATCGGCGCCGGCTTCCAGATAAAGCCGGGCGCGCGCCAGCGCGGCTTCGATACCCTCGCCCGCCGCCGCATCGGTGCGCGCGATGATCCGCAAATGGCGGCGGGCGCGCACGGCGGCGCGGATTTTAGCCGCCATCTCCTCGGGCTCTATCAGCCGCTTGTCGCTCAGATGGCCACACTTCTTGGGCAGCATTTGGTCCTCGATTTGGACCGCCGCCGCACCCGCCTCTTCCAACTCGCGCACTGTGCGCACAACGTTGAGCACTCCGCCAAAACCGGTGTCGGCGTCCACCACCAGCGGCAGATCGGTGGCGCGAAAGATGGTACGGGCGAAAAAACATAATTCTTCCAACCCGAACAACCCCAGGTCCGCCAGCCCCATGCTGGCCGATAAAGCCGCACCTGACAGATACAGGGCCTTGAAGCCGGCTTGCCGCGCCAGCCGTCCAGCCAGCGCGTGATGGGCGCCGGGAATCGTCAGGATACCGTCCCGGCGCCACAAATCCGCCAGGCGTTCTCCGGGCGGAGTCGGATCCATGTGCCGTGTCAGCCACGCCATCGTAAGTTCTCCTTTGCGGCAGCCGTTGCGAGATTTCCTAGCCACGCTCGCGGCTGTGGTGGCAACGTCTGTCAGCCCTTGAGTTGCAGAATATTAATTGCCAGCTCCAGGCAGATCAGTAGCGTGATCGCGAGTTCCAGAATCAGCAAGCGCCGATCGCGCGCCACGTCCAGCACCAGCTCTAGCGCTTCCTGCACGCTGCGCAGCTTCATTTCCAAGGCGGTATAACGATCGACCAGGTCGAACTCGCCGCGCAGGTCATCGTAGATCCGATCCATCCCCGGGTCGTCCCAGGTCGCATCGGGCTTGTCGAGCAGATGGAGCACCGAGAGCACTTCAGCGCGAGTTGAAATTGCCTCGCCGATGAAGCGATGCAGCGGGCGGGTGCGAAAGGGAACCGAGCCTTGGGTCGCCAGCCGCTCCACCAGCGATCGCGTGCGCGAAAACAATTGCTCGATCAGCCCCTCGTAGTATTCCATCGCCGCGCTCTGGGCCACGGTGAGGGCCACTACGCCGGCTCGCCCGATAGTGAAGCGATCTACCTGCAGCATGCCGTTGTGGATTCCGATATTACGGGCCGGGTCTTCCACCACCGTATATTCTTCCCGGACGACCTGGGTGGTCAGACCGGGCCGCGCGCGATGGAGCCGCGCCAGCGCGCTCTCGCGCTGCTCGGCGGTGAGATCGTAGGTCACCACGGCGCCAAAAGGATAGATGAAGAAGCCGCCTTGTGGGGTCAAGCTCTGGTGTAGCTCGTGGGCGCTCACGCGAGCCTTGGGGAAGGCCTCGACAAGCTGACGTAGGGAGAGATTCTCGACGAACGCCACCGCATAGAATTGGTGCACTTGGCCGGCTACGCCGGCCGCCGCTTCCATCGCCAACCCGTCTCCCCTGGCTTGCGCCGTGACTAAGCCACGCCCGGCCCAAGGCGCAACAAAATAAGCATACCACGGGTGCACCGACAGGCGTTATACTCAAATCCAATCAGCCTGGGAGAGCGCAGAAGATGGCAGAAGAAGCTCTTAATGTTGCCGCCGCGCCGCTTGCGCACGCCGAGTTGTCCAAAATCGACGCCTATTGGCGGGCGGCCAATTACCTGTGTGTGGGAATGCTCTACTTGCGCGACAACCCGCTTTTGAGGAAGCCCCTGGCCGCAGATCAGATCAAGGCGCGATTGCTGGGCCATTGGGGTTCGGACCCGGGCCAAACTTTCGTCTGGCTCCATCTCAACCGCCTGATCCAGAAGCTGGATCTTGACATGATCTACATCTCGGGACCCGGCCACGGCGCGCCCGCGATGCTTTCCAACGGCTATTTAGAAGGCACCTATTCCGAGGTATATCCGGATTGCAGTCAGGATGAGCGCGGGATGCTTCAGTTTTTCCGCCAGTTTTCCTTTCCCGGCGGAATTGGCAGCCATTGCACGCCGGAAACGCCGGGCTCCATTCACGAAGGCGGTGAGCTGGGTTACAGCCTGGCCCACGGCTACGGGGCGGTGATGGATAATCCCGAGCTGATCGCCGCGGTGGTGGTAGGTGACGGCGAAGCGGAGACCGGGCCGCTGGCCACCTCCTGGCATTCCAACAAGTTCCTCAATCCGGTGCGCGACGGCGCCGTGCTGCCGATCCTCCACCTCAACGGCTACAAAATCGCCAACCCCACGATTCTGGCCCGCATCCCTCCCGCTGATCTGCACCAATTGATGGTGGGTTACGGCTATGCGCCGGAAGAGGTGGCGGGCGACGATCCGCCCACGATGCATCAAAAGATGGCGGCCGCCCTGGAGCGTGCGATCGGGCGCATCCGCGCCATCCAAGCCCAGGCACGTGGCAGCCACGACAACCCCACTCGGCCGGCTTGGCCAATGATTATTTTACGCACCCCCAAAGGCTGGACCGCCCCCAAAGAACTGGATGGCCATCATTTGGAGGGGTTTTGGCGCGCGCACCAGGTGCCGATTCCCGATGTTACCACCAACCCAGCCCATCTGCGTCTGCTCGAGCAATGGATGCGCTCTTACCGGCCGCAAGAGCTGTTCGACGAGCAAGGCCGCCTGATCCCCGAATTGCGCGAATTGGCCCCGCGTGGCACTCGGCGCATGAGCGCAAATCCTCATGCCAACGGCGGCCTTTTGCGCGAACCCCTGCGCTTGCCCGATTTTCGTAATTACGCCGTCACGGTCGATCATCCCGGCCGCATGGAGGCAGAGAACACTTATATCCTGGGTAAATTTCTGCGCGACGTGATGCGCGACAACATGCAGCGCTTTCGCGTTTTCGGTCCCGACGAAACCGCCTCCAACCATTTGCAGGCAATCTACCAAGCCTCCAAAAAGACCTGGCTGGCGCAACGCCTGCCCGAGGATGCCGACGGGACCGAGATCGCACCCGACGGCCGGGTGATGGAGATGCTCAGCGAGACCACCCTGGAGGGCTGGTTGGAGGGCTATCTGCTCACGGGCCGCCATGGCCTGCTCAACAGCTACGAAGCCTTCATGCACATTATCGATTCGATGGTCAATCAGCACGCCAAGTGGTTGAGCAAATGCCAGGCGGTGCAATGGCGGGCTCCTATCTCCTCACTCAACCTACTTATCAGCTCCACGGTCTGGCGCCAGGATCACAACGGCTTCACCCATCAAGATCCCGGCTTTATTGACGTGGTGACCAACAAGAACCCCACAGTGACACGCATAT
>DATGLK010000033.1 GCA_035294265.1 Candidatus Binataceae bacterium | reverse complement strand
ACGTCGACCTGGGTCTGCAACTGAGCGGGCGCGAGCTCGGATAGCTCGATCACGGTGTGGTTGAGGAACAAGCGGTGGTAGCCATTCTCAGCCAAATATGCCAGCGCTTGGGCGGCCGTCCGGGAGCCGAAGCTGTAAGGTGCCAGGATTATGTAGGGGGCGGGTTGCGCCAACAAACGAGCTGCGATTGAGTCCACCGTGTCCCGCCTGACCTCGACCTGGCATTGGGGACAGATGGTGCGGCCGATCGTGGCAAACAACAAGCGAAGATAATCGCTGATCTCTGTGATGCTGCCAACACTTGAGCGGGCGTTTTTGATGCTGTTCTTCTGGCGCAAGGCCAGGGCCGGAGGAATATCCGAGATAGAATCGACGTCAGGCCGATCCATCCGTTCTAAAAACAGCCGTGCGTAGGTAGACAGACTTTGGACGTAGCGCCGTTGGCCTTCGGCGTACAGAGTATCGAAAACCAGGCTGGATTTGCCTGACCCTGAGACCCCCGTGACGACGGTGAGTTGCTCCAGGGGCAGATCGAGGTCGATATTGCGCAGGTTATTGGTGCGAGCGCCCCGGATGGAGATTGAGCGTGCCAACCCAGCCGTCAGCGAGGGTCGCTCAAGGCGCGTGCCGACTTACGGCGCTCACCGGGAAACTCTTCCGCAACCTGCGCATAGAGTGCTGCCAACTCCCGATCGAAGCTGAGCTGGGCGGCCGCGGTGCGGGCGCGCCGTTCCTGATCGGGCAAATGGCGAAGGGCGTGCAGTTGCTCCTCCAGCTTGTACAGCAGATGATTTCGCTCAATCATGAAATGGTAGCCGTCCATCACTGGTCTCCCATGACGCAGATTGCAAACAAAAATTTTAACCCCACCCCTTCAAATAGCGCAACCGTGGCCGGCTGGCGGCAGGGAGCTTTGGGCGGCACGTTGTGGGCGCCTTGGGATGAGTACCCACTGTGGCACGGCTTTTTGCACCGTCGCAGCCAAGCAGGGCTCCCGCTTAATTTCTCGCCGGCTGCTCAAGCGTCGTCGAGCAACTGGAATAGGCTGCGCGAGCACTTGGAGGGTGCGCCCGAATTGGTCTTGATGCGTCAGGTCCACGGCAGCCAGGTACATGTGGTCGCGGCTCAGGAGCGTGCTTTGCGCCCGTGCGATGGTCTGGTCAGCGTCACCCCTGGCCTCGTCCTGGGCATCCTGACGGCCGATTGCGTGCCGCTGCTAATGCTTGATCCACAGGCTCGGGTGGTGGCGGCAGTTCATGCGGGATGGCGCGGGGTGATGGGAGAGATCGCCGTGACCGCGGTGGCCCAAATGGTTGCCCTGGGGGCGCGGCCTGAACGGGTACAGGCGCTGCTGGGACCGGCGATTGGATGGTGCTGCTTCGAGGTCGATCGCGAGCTGGCCGCGCGCTTCGCGAGGACCTTTCCCACGGCGCGCGAGCGTACCCGCGAGGGGAGGCCTGGCAAGGCGTTTGTCGATTTGCACGGTTTGTTGAGCGACCAGTTATGCGGCGCTGGGTTGACTCCGGACGCCATTCACAAAGCGCCCCATTGTACCTGCTGCCATAGCGATGAATTTTTCTCACGACGAGGCGAGGGCGGCAGCATCAACGGCTTGCAACTAAGCTTCGTTGGACTGCGCGCCTGAGCCATGGCTCGCAAGCGTACCGCCAGTCCCAAGGGTCGGCTGATTTCCAAGCTGCGCAAGCCGATGGCACCGCCAGCCCGCGTCCACGCAGAGCAGAAATACCGTCGCGTTCGTCAACATTGGGAACAGATCGAGGAGCCAATCGAGCCGCCGCCCAAGCCCTAAATGCGCCAGGGAACCAGTCATGATTGATTTTGATCTAAGCGACGACCAGCAAGCTGTGCGTGAAGCGGTCGAGAAGTTCGCCCGCGACGAAGTTCGTCCGGCCGCGCGCGCCGCCGAAGAAGCGCAGGAAGTCCCGCCCCATCTGCTCCGGGCATTTGCCGATTTTGGCTTCACGCGTGCGCTGCTTCCGGCGGAGTTCGGCGGGGCAGGCGAGACCCGTTCCATCCTAACCGGAGCGGTGGTGGCTGAAGCGCTGGCCTGGGGCGATATGGCGATCGCGCTGCACGGCCTGTCCTCGCATCTGCTGGCGCTGCCGATTCTGGAATGGGGCAGTCCGGCGCAGCGCCGCCAGTTCCTGCCGCGGTTAGCTCAGTCCGATTTCCAGCCGGGCGCGGCGGCCTGGATGGAGCCGCGCTTTGATTTCGACCTTTCCGCGATTTCCCTGAGTGCAAGCCCTAACGGCGATGGCG
Organism: Candidatus Binataceae bacterium; assembly: GCA_035294265.1. Taxonomy (NCBI): domain Bacteria; phylum Candidatus Binatota; class Binatia (SeqCode); order Binatales (SeqCode); family Binataceae (SeqCode); species Binataceae bacterium (SeqCode). Next base: position 22,976 of record DATGLK010000033.1, on the reverse strand, counting down.
CGGTCCTAAATGGCGACAAGTGTTGCGTGCCGCTGGCGGCGCAGGCCGAGACTATTGTGGTGCTAGCGAGCGACCCGCGACGCGCCCTTCAGCTCTGGCTGGTCCCGCGTCAGACTCCGGGCCTCAAGCTGGGAGAGCGCGAAAGGAAAATGGGACTCAACGGCTTGGCGACCTACAGCCTGCATATGGAGAATTGTCGAGTGCCGGCTGCGGCCCTGCTGGGCGAGGGACAGGCATGCGATTTCGCACGCCTGGTAGCCCAAAGCCGGGTGGCACTAGCCGCGATGGGGGTGGGGCTGGCACGCGCCGCTTTCGAATATGCACGCGATTATGCTCGCGAGCGACGCGCCTTCGGCGCTCCTATCGCCACCCGCCAAGCCATTGCTTTTATGCTGGCCGAGATGGCGATCGAGGTCGATGCGGCCCGGCTGCTGGTGTGGGAGGCCGCGGTGGGGTTGGATCACGGTCGTGACCGGAGCAAGGAGGCCTATCTGGCGCGCGACTACGTCGCTGACGCCGCCCTCAAAATAGCCGATAATGCTGTGCAAATCCTGGGCGGTCACGGCTATGTCCGCGATCATCCCGTGGAATTGTGGCTGCGCAACGCGCGCGGCCTGATCAGCTTCGAAGGTCTGGCTCTGGTGTAGTTTGAAGGAGAACTGCGATGGTTGATTTCGATTTCGAGCCAGCAATCCTGCAGCGCCAGCAGACTTTCCATGCCGTGGCCGAACAGATGATGCGGCCGATTTCGCGCCATTACGACGAACATGAACATGCTCGCCCGCGCGAGTTCGAGGAGCAAATGTGGAATGCCGCGCGGATGTTGGGCGGAGTGCGCGGCCATGTCGGCGAGCGGCAGCCACCGGCGGGCACGGAACTCAAGAGCGTACTCAACTGCCTGGTGACCGAGGAATTGTGCTGGGGCGATGCCGGCCTGTTTCTGAGTATTCCCGGTCCTGGCCTGGGCGGCGCAGCGGTGATGGCGGCGGGGACGCCCGAGCAGAAGGAACGCTTCCTACGCCGTTTCCGCGAGGGCGCTCCCAAATGGTCGGCGATGGCCATTACGGAGCCGGGCTGCGGCTCGGACAGCGCCGCGATCACCACCAGCGCCCGTCGCGAAGGTGACTTCTGGGTCCTTAATGGAACCAAGATCTTCTGCACTTCGGGACAATTGGCGGTGGAGCAATCGGAGGGTTTCGTCGTGGTCTGGGCTACCCTGGACGCGGGAGCCGGACGCGCCGCGATCAAACCCTTCGTGGTCGAGCATCATACCCCCGGGATGAGCGTATTGCGGGTGGAAAACAAACTCGGCATCCGTGCCTCCAATACCACCGCGCTGCTGTTCGAGGACTGCCGCGTGCCGCTGGACAATCTGTTGGGTTCGCCCGAAATCAAGCCGGCGGGTGGATTCAAGGATGTGATGGCCACCTTTGACGCCACTCGCCCGGTGGTGGCCGCGATGGCGATCGGAGTAGGGCGCGCCGCGCTGGATTTTTTAGGCCAATTCCTCGCCCAGCAGGGAATCACGATGCGCTATGGTCTGGGCCGCCAGCGACTAAGCGCGTTGGAGCGCGAGTTTATGGAGATGGAAGTGCAACTCAAGGCGGCTCGCTTGCTGGCCTGGCGTGCGGCTTGGCTGGTTGACCGCGGCCGGCGCAACAACCTGGAAGCCTCGATGGCCAAGGCGAAGGCGGGCGCGGTAGTTACCCGCATCACGCAAAAGGCGGTAGAGCTGATGGGACCGCTGGGCTATTCGCGCCAATACCTGGTCGAGAAATGGATGCGCGACGCCAAGATCACCGATATTTTCGAAGGAACTCAGCAAATTAACCTGCTAATCGTGGCCCGGCGTATCCTAGGCTATAGCAGCCGCGAGCTGAGCTGACGTCGCCTCTCCAAAAATAGCTGCGCTTGGCACGGCCGTTGCCCCCTCATCCGCTCGTTACGCTGGTTGCAGAAAACAGGTAATCCGCGCGCTTGCATGAGCATCGTTCTGCCGCGATTTGGCTGCCTAGGTCTCACAAGAAGCCAACCCGCCTGCGCGAGGGCCAGAGCGACTACCTCGACCGTCACCGCCCACTCGATGTAGTCGAAATAGTCGGCAGGCAGGCCGCGAAAAATTCCAGCGTAGGCCGGCGGCAACACGGTAGCGGCCAAAATTATCAGCAAGCCAACGGCCAAGCGGCTGACCGATAATGTTCGATGCGAGGGGGTGCGCGTTCGCAACTCGGGAAGGATCGGCAACGAAATTCAAGAGGTTAAGAGCTTTGCGGACGACTTCGTCCTTGCTTTTGGCCGCCAAGATTTTTGAACCTGCTCCAAACCTTGGTTGGCTGCCTCGGTAAACTCCAAAAGAAAAGTAGACATGGCAATTACCTGTTACGCCGCATTACGCTTCTCAAAGCATGTGGGTGTTGCTCGCGATCACGGGTTGCCGCCGCAGCATCGCTAGCCGCAGCAGCTTGAATAGCTCCCCGGTCAGGCCAACGATGGTGACGCCGATTAAGATTGTCAATGCGCCGTGAGCGTTCTGAAAACTACCCAGCGCAACCAATAAGCTAGTGGAGCCCGCGGGTGGGTGCGAGGCTCGTAGCAGCAAGATTCCCATGGCGGTCAGAAACATCGCGACCACGCAGGTCCAGACCCGAATCGCGGTCAAGTCATGCGTGGCTAGGACTTTGGGTGCATTCCAGGAATTGAACAGGGCCAACGCCGCGAAGCCCATCGCAAGGCCCAGGCCGTGCCCGACCAGGACGTTGTATAGGCGTGCGCTCTTGTGATCTGGATATTCGCTGAGCTGGAAAGCGGTGGGACCGAGGCTGGCAAAAATCCAGGGTTGGCCGAACTCCAAGCCGACGACTCCGGCCACGGCGATTAGCATCGCCGAGCTGATTGGAGCGAACAGCCAGTCAGGGATCAGCTTGCTCCCGGGTGGCGAGGGTAGCGGTGCGGCCTGGTCCATCGTGCCACCCTTAATTGCCAAGTTGGCTGCGCACGCTCCCAGGCTCCGTCCCGACCAAGCCGTACCTAATGACTAGATAGGCGATGGTCAACCGGCCGGAGGCCGGCCCCAGTGCCAAACCACCGCTGCGCGAGCAATGACTGTGGTTGGGATGCAAGCCGTCACCGTTAATGAAATTAGCACCGTCGCCGGCAAAGGCCGCGCACCGACGGCGCGGGTAAGCGATTCCCGTCGCGGCGAGCGCTCGATGTACGACGTCAAGCATCGCACTTTTCGACGCTTTTTCGCGCGGCACCCGGATTCCGGAGGACTACAACCTGCCCAAGGCGGCCGAAGTTCTCAACGCAGGACGCAAGGCGGTAATCCTGATCGGCCAAGGCGCGCTCAACGCAAGCGACGAAATCGGTCCCGAGGTGGCCAGGCGGGCACCCAGCCGGCCAGTAAAGTTGGCGTAAGCGCAGGCCATGAAGGCAGCGGCTTCTTCGTGGCGAACCTGGATGAAGCGCACCTTGTTCTGGCGCGTGCGCAAGGCCTCCATGATGGCGTTATTGCCGTCGCCGAGAAACCCGAAAATCACGTTCACGCTCCAGTCGCGTAGCTTGTCGACTAAGAAGTCTGAAGTCGTTTCAGCCACAGTTCTTCCTCCTGGGCGCCACACCTACCTGAATTTCAGTAGGCCCTGCTTTCATTGTGTCTGCGGCAACGGCCAACGACCGTCAAATTGTTCAAAAAAGTAACTGCTGGGCTCTCCCGCTCGACGCCTGGGGGCTAGCTTGCGTTTAAAATATCGCGGCTGGCAAGGTCTGCTTGCTAACGATCACAAAGGGTACGGTAGGATGATTTTGATGAACAAAAGAGACGTGTTGCCCGTCTTTACTCTCGTTGACTGGTAGGATACAAAATAAGAACTTTTATTGAGTTGCTTTAATCAGACGGTGAAAGAACCAGTTGGAATGCAACCGGGTAGGCGAGTTCGACGTGACTGACGGCTTGGTTGCGCGGCCGGCGAATGGAGAGGGGCGCTTGGGGAATGGCCAGCGTTCGCTCGGCAAAAACGTGGTTGGAATCTAACCTACACGGAGCCCAATGCGTCCTCGAGTATACTTACTTGGCCGAATTCTGATTCTGTTGCTGATAATGGGGCTTTGGTTTGGTCAGGGCGCCTGGGCACAGGAATCCCAGCCGGCCTGCCGGGTGGGTGATCCTGGCTGCGTCAGCGCGACCCCGAAAGCCACACCCAGCCCGCAGTCTACCGAGGCGGCTGTCACGCCGGTTTGCGACGGAAGTTGGTGGAGTAATTGGTGGAACGGCTGCGCCGCGCCTACTCCCAGCCCCACGCCGCAAGGAAGTGCGCTGACCGAGCAAGCGGTCACGATGCCGGGGCGGGTTTTGGCTGCTGGCAGCTCTGGCCTGGTCAAAGACGACAGCAACAACGGCGGCGACAACAATAGCTGCGATGGAGATGGAGACAGCGACGATAATTGTAATCCCACTCCAACTGCGACCCCAACTCCAACCCCGACGCAAAGCGCGGCACCCACGCCCACGCCGATTTGTCAAAATCAAAACACGGTTACAATCAGTGGCGCGATGGAAGGGAGAGAGGAGGTTCAGCCAGGCGATACTATCAACGTGGGCTACGATCTGAAGATTCCCAACCTCAACAGCAACGATCAAAACAACGGCAACAATCAGGGGCAGAATCAAAACGGGAACCAGGGCGGTGGGAACGAGGACCAGGTCAAGCAGCATATTCTGGACAGCCAGAACACGCAGGTCAGCGTCGCAGTTACATCCGCGAATGTAATCGTCAATATCCAATGTCCCGACAACAGCATCACGCCGATTACAATCCCAATTTCCGACCAGACCTACGTCGTGAGCCAAGGCGGGCATTGGTATCCCACCGGCGATAAAAATAGTTGGGAGTCCTATCAAGGTGGGCTCACCTTGCCCAATAACCTGTGCGGCGGTCAGGGCGGTAACTTTTCGGGTCCGGCGACTTTTACCGCCACGGTTCAGTCGCAGGACACCACCGATACGATCCAGTTTCGCTTCCACTATCGCGACTCGGGCAGCGGAAACTGGAGCGCGCCGGTGGGAGTGTTGGCGTCCAACGGTTGCCCGGCGACCCTGACCCTGGTGAGCGCGGCCAACAGCAGCGGGACAGCGGGAAGCACCCTGCCGGCGGGTACCTATCAGATCAGCAATCCGGGGCCGGACACCATCAATATCTCGGCGCTAGCAATTAGTTCCAGCGACCCCGGCTTGCTGTCTGCTTTGAGCGTGCAGGCCACCATCGGATCGACTACGCAGAGTTCAAGCGCAGGATCGGGACCGTTTTTTAGCTTTCTGAATTTCAGCCCGGCCCTGTCGGTTCCCGCCGGCGGCACCGTGACCTTCGTGATGACGGGCACGCTGGCCACCAACCCCTCTGGGACCAGCTCGAACGAAACGGTCAGCTTCGTCATAGCCACCGACGCCAGTACCAATCAGTCCGCTTATATTTTGGGCACGCCGCTGCAAGTGGGAACCTTGACCGTAAGCAGCGTGCCCCCCACTACAGCCAGCGCCAGCGTAGTAAGCGTGGGAAACAACAGCGGCATTGCCGGCGCGACCGTCAGCGCCGGCACCTTCAACGTCGTCAACAACGGGCCTGATCCGATCACGATCAGCTCGCTTTCGGTCAATTCCAGCAATGCGCAATTGCTCGCGGGCTTGAGCCTGCAGGCGACGATAAACTCGACCACCCAGACTGCCAGCGGCTCGGCCAGCAGTCCGGCCACTTTGACCTTCAGTCCTGCGCTAACGGTGCCCGCGGGAGTAATCGCCAGCTTCACCCTGAACGCGACGATTTCCTCCAATCCAGCTTCGGGGGCGGCCTCAACCGAGGTAATCGCCTCGGTCAACGCGGTGGACGCCAACAACAGCCAAACCATCGTGGTCAACGGCTTGCCGCTGACTACAGGTACCATCGGGCTGATTACACCCAGTACGGCGACCGCGAATCTGGTGACCGCGGCCAGCTCGCGAGGCCTGGCTGGAGCGACGGTCACGGCTGGTAGCTTTCAGGTGGTCAACAACGGCCCCGACCCGGTCACTATCAACACCATCGATTTGGGTACCAGTAACAGCGCAATTTTCGATTATCTCACGCTGACCGCCTCGGCCACTTCCTCGCCAACTCAAAGCGTGACGATGGCGGCTGGCAGCACAAGCAGTTTCGTTCTGACGCCGATCACTTTGGCAAAAGGTGCCGCGGCCAGCTTCACTCTCAGCGCAGCTTTGGCCGTCAATCCACAGACCACAGGGGCTTCGACCCAGAGCGTAACGGCGGTGGGCGCCACCGACGCCAATTACGATCTTACGATTAATGTCACCGGCTTGCCCGTTAATCTTGGTACCGTCACCCTGGTTACTCCCACCACCGCCGCAATAGGACTCACGTCGCTGGGCAACAACGCGGGAACGGTGGGCCAGACCGTCGGTAGTGGCACTTTCTTACTGACCAACAACGGTCCAGATCCGATTTCGGTGAGCACCGTGACGGTAACTGCGAGCAACGTCGCGCTGCTGTCGGCGATGAGCCTGCAGGCTACCATCGGCTCGACCACCAGCTCGGCTAGCGCCGGTTCTTCCACACCTGACGTCTTTACCTTTAACCCTGCGCTGACGATCGCCGCCAACTCCAGCGCGAGTTTTGCGCTGAGTGGCACCGTGACCAACACGCCACCCAACACTACGCCCACGATTCAGGCCATCACTGCGGTCGGAGCCACCGACGCAGATATTGGCGGACCAATAACCGTGGCCGGCATGCCTCTGACGGTCGGTACTATCACTTTCGACAGTCCGACCAAGATTGCCGTGGCTTCGGTGACGCAAGGCAACGTCAATGTTACAGCGGGCGAGACCGTCACCGTCGGAGTCTTTACCCTGACCAATAACGGTCCCGACTCAGTGAATTTAGGTAGCCTGCAATTGAGCACGGTCAATTTCGGATTGTTGACCAACTTCTCGGTACAGGCGGCGTCAGGTTCAACCACTCAGACGGTGTCGGGGATTCCGCAAGGTACCAACACTTTCAACTTTTCACCGGCCTTTGCCCTAGCCAACGGGCAGGCCGTGACCGTGACCGTGACCGCAACGGTAGTAGCCGGGGTCAGTCTGAGTACTAGCGCCACAGTTACCGTGAGCGCGGACAACGCAATCGATAGCACGTACAATCTGCCCGCTTCGACATCGCCGCTGCCATTGACGGTGGGAACCGTAAATTTTGTCACTCCCACCACAGGCTCGGTGAACATCGTGTCGTACGACAGCGTGTTGGCCAAAGATGGCGCCAGCGTCACCGCCGGCACTTTCCAGATCACCAACAACGGGCCTGACTCCGTCTCTCTGCCCAGCGTGCAGATGACCTTGAGCAAATCCACGCTGTTCTCGGCGATGACGCTAAACGTAACGATTACGTACGGCCAGGGCTTGACCAAAACCTATACCGCCACCGCAACGCCTGGCGCGACTGCCACCTTTACCTTTAGTCCGGCGCTGACGTTGCCGGCCACGGTGAGCGCTGATTGCACGCTGACGGTAACCGTAGCCAATGCCGCGACTGCGGGTAGCAGCACCACCCAGGCTTTGAGTACGGTCACCGCGACCGACATCACGACCAGCCAGGCGGTGAATATCTCGGGGCTGCCGCTGAGCGTGTCAACGGTCACCATCGCCAGCAGCACGACCGCCAGCGCGGTCCTGTTTTCCTCCGCCAGCGGGAGCGGCACGCCTGGGCAGGAGATTGGGTTGGGCTCTTTCCAGGTCACCAACAACGGCCCCGACCCGATCACCATCGGATCGATGCAGGTAACCTCGAGCACGCCCGCGGTGCTCGCGACCCTGACGCTGAACGCCAATGACGGCGCGGGGACGCAAAGCATCACGGCGACCGCCGCCGCGACCGCCACGTTCACTTTCAGCCCGGCGCTCAGTCTGGCGGCCAATGCAACCGCCAACCTGATGTTGCGCGGAGTGCTCACCGCGAGCGCCGCGTCGACCAGCTCCAGCACCGAGAATTTGACCGTGGTCAGCGCCACCGATGCCACCGTGGGTGGGGTGGTAAGCGTGGGTGGCCTGCCGCTGGCGCTGGGCACCGCGACCGTCAACGTGGCCTCGGCCAACCTGTCCTCGCTCAACGTCAGTGCCACCACCCCCGGCGGTAGCACCAGCGTGGGCACATTCACGATCTGCGCCAAAGGTACAGACCCGTTGTCGGTCAGCAGCGTGACGCTTACGTCCAGCAACAGCACTTTGCTGTCAACCCTGATTCTACAGGGCACCAGCGGCTCCAGCAGCGAATCGGCGACCCTGACGCCCAGCAGCTCGGGGGTGTTTACCTTCAGTTCACCCCTGAGCGTGGCCGCAGGCCAATGCGCCACTTTCACACTCAGCACGGCGATCAGTTCTACGGTCAACCCGGCCACCGCAACCGCGACCACGGAGACGGTCAGCGCGATTGGCGCGACCGATCAAACCACCGGTAAGTCGGTAAGCGTGGGCAATTTGCCACTGCAAGTGGGCGGAGCCTTGGCTTGCGCAGCCGCGGGGGCGCAGAACTTCACGGTGACCGGGAGTATGAATTTGGTCCGCGCCGGACAGGGCGCGGCGGCGCTTAAGAATGGCACGGTGCTGGAGGCGGCGGGCGCCAGTACCGATACTGACACCACCAACAGCGCCGAAGTCTACCAGCCCAGCACCGGTACCTTCTCGCTGGCCACCGGCTACATGAATGTCGCGCGCCAGATGCCTTCACCCAGCAGTGCGGTCCTGAGCAACGGCAATCTGTTGTTCAGTGGTGGCGAGTCTAGCACGGACGGCGGTGCCTCAACGATTATTCTGGATAGTGCCGAGGTCTACAACAGCAGCAGCCAAACCTTCACGCTTACCACCGGCAACATGAATACCGCGCGTTGGTTCCATACCGGCAATACTACCCTGAGCAATGGCGACGTCCTGATCGCGGGTGGCACTGATGGTGGCTTTGACACCGCCTACGACACTGCCGAGCTGTATAATCCGAGCACCGGCACCTTCAGCTACACCACAGGCAATATGGTAACCGGTCGCTTTCAACATACCGCGACCGTGCTCAACAACGGCGACGTCCTACTGGTGGGTGGCTACACCGCCGCCGGCTACAACAGTGGCACCCCGTTGGCGAGCGCAGAGCTGTATAACCCAACGACTCAGACCTTTACCAGTACCGCCGGTAGCCTGAATATTGCCCGCGCGCAGCATTCAGCCGTGCTCCTGAATAATGGCGACGTTCTGATAGTGGGCGGCTACAATGCCTCCGGCGGAGTCGAAAACACGGCCGAACTCTACGATCCCAACCTACAAACGTTTACCAAGCTGACTTCCACAATGTCGGCGGGACGCGCAATCTTCACAACCAACGTACTGTGGAATAGTCAAGTGCTGGTGGCCGGCGGTAGCGATGCCAATGGTAACCCGCTGAGCAGCACCGATATCTTCGATCCGGCCACCAATACCTTTAGCCCGGGTCCGACGATGAACACGGCGCGCTATTATCATGCTTCGACCAACCTGCAGGTCGGAAACGTACTGGTAGCGGGCGGAATTGCCGAAGACAACGCCAACGGCACGATCACCGGTACGCCTTACCAGCTCTATTACACGAGCGCCGCGGAGACCTATGTTCCGTCGTGCCAATAGACCAACGCGGGTTGGCCTCTGCAGGCGCCGGCGCAGTTTCGCATGACGCGTAGCGGTTGGTAGGGTTGTTGAGGGTAGTGTCAGGAAGTTTGTCTTGGTTACGGCGCGCCCGCTTGCGGTCGTGCCTGCTTGTCTTGATAGCGGCGGCAGGCGTTTTCGGATGCGGCGGATATCCGGCCAGCGCTGTCACGCCACTCCAACCGAATGCACGGATAGCTATCAGCGCACCCAATTCGGCTGGCGTCGTTTCTATTGTCGGGGCTCCATCTGCCGCTCCGGGTGGGGTTGTGGTGACCGCTAAAGACCTAACTATTCTGGGGCAAAGTAAACCGACCCTCCTTATAGGTACGGCATTGGCCGCTAGCTGCTACCAGGGCAGCGCGATCGCCAACAGCAACGGCAGTTTTGCGCTCGCCATTTGCGGCAATGTCGGCGATCTTGTCCAGGTGACCTATAAAGGCAATGGCGGCACAGTTGTGTTGACCACGCAGCCAATTCCCGGGGCCACGCCAACCCCGAGCTTTACGCCCACGCCGGTGCCCTCGGCTTCCTCCACGGCTACGTCGACGCCGCTGCCCACGGCTACACCGACGCCGGTGCCATCGCCCAGCCCCACGCCATCGCCGATGGCAACTCCAACTCCCAGCCCCACACCGTCGCCGAGCCCGTCTCCGTCACCGACGGCAACTCCAACTCCGAGCTCTACTCCAACTCCGAGCCCTACTCCAACTCCGAGCCCCACACCGTCGCCGAGTCCGTCGCCGTCGCCAACTCCAACTCCAACTCCAAGCTCGTCACCGTCGCCATCACCAAGCCCCTCGCCATCGCCGTCTCCTACGCCAAGTCCGACGCCGACACCGGCACCTACGGTGACAATTTCCGGGGTCGCGGTTCAGGGTCCAATGCAGGCGTCGACCATCACGGCCTATGCGGTAGATCCCAACAGTGGGCTTAATTTGTCGCAAATCGGAACCGGGCTGAGCGCGAGCGACGGTAGCTTCGCCATTGCTGTAATTCAGCAGTCAAACCCGGTACGGATCGCTGCGCGAGGTGGCTCGTTCGTGAGCGAGATGAATGGGGCGACCATCGGTAGCCCCAGCACGCAATCGCTTCTGCTGGCGAGCAGCGAGAGCGGGATTACGGGGCTTTCGCTCAATCCGCTGGCCACGTTTGTAGACTCGCGCACAGTGGGGTTGTTGAGCGCCGGAGGCACTAATTTTACGGCCGCGCTCAGCCAGGCCAAGGCAGAGATCGAAAAGATCTATGGGCTATCCAGCGATCCTGGACTGTTACAGCCGGACTACACCCACAGTGGCACCGATGCGGCGAATTTGGGATTGATTCTGGGTGCGCTAATTAATGAAGATCAGCAGTTATGTCCCAATACACCAGGCGGTCTGGTGAGCGCGCTGTCGGCGGATATAAGCGACGGAATTTTCGACGGCTTGCAGGCGGGTGCGCCGCTCACCTATTGCCAGCGTCCGCTGCCCGCGCTGGCCGGGATTGTCGATTTTCAAGACGCATTGTCGGGGCTGGGCCAACTTCAAGCGGTGCCCGGGGCGTTTGCTTTCGGCGGTACCAACAATGTCTTGACCACCAACGGTTTGGCGAACCTGGCCACCGGCGGCACCATCAGCTACCCGCTAGCTCCCTTGCTTGCGCTCGATCAGGCGATTGGCTTGGCCTCGCCTGCCTCGATCAACGGTTTTGCTTCGGCGGCTGAAACTCCGATGATGGAAAACGCCCGTGCGGCAGCAAGCGCGACGCTGTTGTTGAACAATCGTGTCCTGATCGCCGGCGGTGAGGATGTCAATGGCGTCAACACGGACAGTAGCGAGATATACGATTCGGTTAATAATTGCTTTGCCGGCACGCTCGGGACGCCGTGCGCAGGACAAAGTCTGCCATCATCGATGAATACCGCGCGCGAGTTTGCCGCCGCGGTCCTCCTGCCCAACGGCAACGTGCTGATAGCGGGTGGCCAGGATAGCTCCGGGATTGCCCTGGCAAGTACTGAGATTTACGATGCGGCCAACAATTGTTTCGCCGGAGTTGGCGGTACCGCCTGTGCTTCGGAGACCGCGCCGGCGATGAATACCGCGCGAGAATTCGAGACCGCTACCCTGTTACCCAATGGCAAGGTCTTGATCGCCGGCGGCGATGACAGCGCGGGCAATGTCGTTGCTAGCACCGAGTTGTACGACCCGGTCCATAACTGTTTTGCCGGTGCCAGCGGCACAGCCTGTGCCAGCCAGACCACTCCCGTAATGGTCGCTCCGCGCGAATACGCGACCGCCAGCTTGCTGCCCAATGGCAAGGTCCTTATTGCAGGTGGGCAAGACGTCAACAGCAATCCGCTAAATTCCACCGAACTTTACGATCCGTCCAATAATTGCTTCGCCGGTAAGACGGGCACGCCGTGCGCGACGCAGAGTGCTCCCTCGATGGCTTATGCGCGCTACTTGGCGACGGCCGCGGTGCTGCCCAACGGCAAGGTTTTGATCGCCGGCGGTTATAACCGCACCCTTGGGGTGGCTTTGCAAAGTAGTGAAATCTACGATCCGACAAACAATTGCTTTGCCGGCAATATTGGCAGCCCCTGCCAAAGCGAAATCGCACCTGGAATGAGCGCGGCGCGCTACGGCGCCAGCGCGACCCTTTTAGCCAACGGCAAAGTATTGATCGCGGGTGGGGCTAATACCGTCGCTCTGGCCAGCACGGAATTGTACGACCCTGTCAACAACTGCTTTGCCGGGGTGTCGGGAGCCTGTGCCGGGGAAACCGCACCAACGATGAACTCGGCGCGCTACTTCGCGACCGCAACCCTCTTGCCCAACGGCTTGGCGATGGTCGCCGGTGGTTTCAATAATGGCGCCTTCCCGTTGGCTAGCGTGGAACTGTACACCCCGTAATACTACCTTCAGTGAATAGTGGAGCGGCTTGCCGCCGCGAGGTTGGTCGAATCGCGGGGCCTCGGCGGCCCGGCCAGGCGGCCGCGTGTCCGCGCTCAAACGACTGCGGTGAGACACGCTGAGAAGGCCACGGACACCCCATCGGTGGTTGGCGTAACGCAAAACCATCAGGTCAGAACCCGCCAGGACAAAACCGGCGAAGGCGGGCCCGGGGCGCCACCAGTGCGTACTAACGTTCCAGCCGGGTTTCGATATTCTTGAGGCGCTGTTCGATCCCCTCCACCATCTTGGTCACGTCCGAGCGCATTAGCCCCATCTCCACGTGTAGGTCTTCTTCAAACAACCCAAGGGCGGCCTTGACCGCGGGTCCGAAAATCACTCCGAGCGCGAAGACCACCAGCAGCGCGACGACATCGATAATGGCGCGTAACAGCATTACCGGCAATTATGCCCGCTTCGCGCGGATTTCTCCATGGGCTGTTGCTGGGGCGAGAGCCGTTGGACGAGCACAAAACCCACGCCGCCGCACTCTAGCCAAAACAGGGGGCTCAATGCTATCGGCAAGCTGAGAGTTGCCAGGGGCTGCCATCGGCTGCGTTAACGCGCCGCCGTAGCCGTTAATGCGCTGTTGCGGAGAATCGAATGCATCCAGCGGCTCGGCCTTATCAATCAATTGCATTGCCAGGGCGGGAGCGGCTGGAACACTGGCACGAGCGCATCCCGCCGCTTTATCTGGTGGCTGCCAGCATTGTGGTCGGCGACGCGACGGGGCTGAGTTTACATTTGTCGCTGTGGCCGGCGATAGCATTGACAGTGGCTGCGCTTAGCCTGTTTGCTTGCCGGCGCCCCGGTTGGGGAATGACGGTGGCGCTGGGTGCCATCGCGCTGGCCGCTGGTCACGCCTCAGCAGGGCTTTATTCCAAGGCGCTGCTTCCCAATGATATTCGGCGCTTTCCCGAAAACGCACAGGTCCATTTGGAGGGCATACTGAATCGAGCGCCCGAGCGTGTGAACAATAGCTGGCGGCTCTATATGCGCCTGCAGCGGGCGGCGGCGATGGGCTCCCCCCTCACCGTGGCCGCAGGCGAAGTTAGGGTGATTGTCGGAAGCGATGCCCCTTACGCGATCGGTCAGCGACTGGTAATCGACGGGCGTCTGCGTTTTCCGCGGAATCTCGGCAATCCTGGTGAATTCAACTACGCAGCCTATCTGGCTCGCCAGGGAATTGCAGTCACAGCTCTGGCTCGGCCCGAGGCTGTGGCGATAGTCGGGCAAGAGCCGGCGGGGATCCAGGGTCGCGTCGAAGCGCTCCGCAAGCGTATCGGCGGCCTCATTGATCGTGAGTTGGAACAGCCCCAGCGGGGGGAAATGCGAGCATTGATAATCGGCGACCAGGGTCAACTTCAGCCAGGCATACGCCAAGCCTTCGCGCTGACCGGGATGGCCCATCTGTTGGTCATCTCGGGGCTGCATCTGGGTTTTGTCTCGGGCGCGGCCTTCGCCTTGGTGCGGCTGATCTGCTGGCTGTTTCCCTATTTGCTGATTCGCGGCTGGGCCAACAAGCTGGCAGCCGGTGGCGGTGGGCTCGCCGCGCTCGCCTACGCCGCCATTGCCGGTGGTCGTATTTCCACTCTGCGCGCCCTCATCATGGTCTTGTGCTATGTGGCTGCGGTGCTCGCCGATCGTCCCCGCGAGCTGATGGCCAGCCTGGCTCTGGCCGCATTGTTGATTTGTCTGCTCTTTCCCGGCTCCAGTCTCGATATCGGTTTCCAGCTTTCCTTCGCCGCGGTCGCCGCCGTGCTCCTGGGGATGCGCCGCCTTGCGGCGCGAGAACAGCGTCAACACCGACCCATACTTCAGTCCTTTCACGCCCGCCCCGCGCTAACCTGGGCAGCAAAGATGGTGGTCGGGGCGGGTGCGGTTTCTTTTTTCGCCATGCTCGGAACGGCGCCCCTGACCGCTTATTATTTCAACCAATTCTCGCTGGTTGGCCTAGTGGCCAATGCGGTGGTCGTTCCGATTATCGCCCTGGGTGGCGTGATCGTTGGCCTGTGTGCGGCGGGCCTAGGTCTGTTCTGGCAGACTCCCGCCCTGATGCTACTGCGACTGAGCAGTCAGGCAATTACTCTGGGAAATCGATTGGCTTTTATATTCCTCGCGCTCCCTGGCGCGTGGCTGCGCAGCTTTACTCCCACTTTGCTAGAATTGATCCTGATATACTTACTGCTGATTCTGTGGCTGACCGCACCTCAGGCACCTACCTTGCCCTGGTCCAGTGACGCGCCGGCACTTGCCTCCCGCCGATGGCGGCGAGCCGCGGCCCTGTTATGTCTTCTGGCGTTGACTGGCGACAGCATCTGGTGGTTGCGCCAGCGCTACTTCAATCCGTCCCTACGAGTGGATTTTCTCGCGCTGGGGCAAGGCGCGAGCGCGGCGCTGGTGGAGTTTCCAGGTTCGGCCGTCATGTTGATCTATGGCGCGGATCGGATGGCGAGTCCCACCCTGGGTGAACGCGAAATTGCCCCTTTTCTGTGGTCGCGAAAAATCCTCCATGTGGATTATTTGGTACTTCGGCAGCCTGAGCATTTTCGTCAGGCCCGTGAAGCCTCGGGCAGCTTGCAATTCATAGCGGACAATTTCCATCCAGCGGAATTGTGGACTTCAGCAGCGATCGCAAACCAACTCAAATCCGACTACTTGCTTGACTGGGCGCAACGGGCTACCACGCTGGCCATCCTCGATAGGGCCGCGCCGGTACGCCACGTGCGCACTGTATCGATACGCTGCCTGAACCCGCCGACCGCCGATCGTGCCAATCGTGCCGATGGCGGGCTGGTGCTGCAAATCGCGGCGGGGAAAATCAGTTTTGTGTTGACCGGTGAGCTGGATCGGACCACTCAGCGTCAGCTTCTCCAAAGCTATCCCCAATTGCGCGCCACCGTGCTGGAAGTACCGCACCATGCCAGCCTCAACGCCTTCTGGGAACCCTTCGTAAAAACGGTCGCTCCTCTTTTCGCGGTCGCGTCGGTGGGTTATTGGAACCGTTATCATTCGCCGGCGTGCCGATTGGTGAAGGGCTATCGGACTGCAGGTGTTCGCTTGCTGCGCACCGATCGCGAGGGTGCGATCTGTTTCCGACTAGAGGGCGAGCAGCTGCGGTGGTCGACGAGCCAATCCCTGCTGGGTCCGAACTGAATGACTGAAAGAACGCTTGCGAACAGAGCAAGTTTACGGTTTGGCTCCCTCCCGCTGAAAAGTTTGCCTGCTGCTGCAAGGGACGCTTGCGCGAAATGCCACCTTTTTCGCGCAAGCGAAGAAGGGGTCGGAACAATTCTTCGGTTCCGCAAGGGGGCGGTCCAACTCGGAGCCGCGATGCGCAATAATGCGCCTATGGCTTGGATTGAAAAACATGGGTTGAAACTTCACTACCTGGACCAAGGCGCAGGCGAACCCGTGCTACTGCTCCATGGGTTGGCCTCGCATGCCGAGCATAGCTGGCAGGCGACTAGCTGGATAAGCATGCTGGCATCGAGCTATCGCGTGATAGCTCCGGACCTCCGTGGCCACGGTTACAGTGACAAGTTCGAGAGCCCGCAAGCCTACAGCCTCGACTGGCTACTTGAGGACGTGATTGCACTGTTGGACCACTTGCAGGTGGCGCAAGTCCGGGTGGTGGGATACTCGATGGGTGGATGGGTGGCTCTGGGGCTGGCGGTCCACTATCCGCGACGGGTGCGGGCGGTCGTGGCTGGGGGAACCGGAATCAGCATTACCCAGCCCAGCGATCCGGTGCGTACAGAGCGGTTGGCTCAATCTATCATCCACCCCAACGATGATTCGACGGATGATCCTGGACGCGCGTTTCGCGAGCTGTGCCGGCGCACTGGCAACGATCCGCAAACGATTGCAATTTTTTTGCGCCGGCCGCGGGCAGGGGTCGATAAGCAAGGCGTCCGCGGGCTGGCGATGCCCGTGCTATTGGTAGCAGGCGAAAACGATCCGTTCGTGCACGATTTGGAGGCTTGGCGTGCGCTTATCCCACATGCCGAGACTTGTATTCTGCCCCGGCGCCATCATATGAACGCGCTTACCGATCGTGGCTTCAAGCAGGCGGTGGTAGATTTTCTGGCGCACCTTCCCGCCCCGACCTAACCCAGCACCGGCGAGGCCATCGAACCGCGGATTGTGTAGGGACGAAAATCGGGCGGATGGGGTAGGAAATTGAGCAGAAATCCCAAGTGAGCGCGACCGGCGGCGGTAGGATGCAGATGGCCGCTGAGGTTCATCACGGTTTGCGCGGTATTTGGGCCCAGCCGAATCGAGCCGGTCAGATCCAGGCTCAAATCAGGCCCGTTTCCAGTGAGCTGTTGAATCCAGATCACGCCATGATCGATACGCGCGCTGCCCCGCACGGTAGCAAGCATCAGGTGGGGCAAGCCCGGCCCCATCCCAATTGATAGGCTACGCACCATCAGGTGAATGTTTCCGCTTTGCGTTACCCGGGTTGAGTCATTGATTTCCAGCGCACCCGCCGCGGAGAGCAGGCCACGGATACTCAGCCGTATTTTGATGGGGATTGGATACTGCGCCAAATTAATCCGATCCAGCGTGAAGTTTACCATGGTCAGGCTTTTGGACTGGCCCAGCGAGACCGTGATTACTCCTTCATAGGCATCCGCCTTCAAGTTCAAGCTGGGGCGACCCAACAATGTTCCAAGACCGGGCGCCAGCGCGACTTCTTCACCGGCGAACAAAGGCTGGTTTTGCCTGCCCGACGCATCGCGCAGACGTACGTTTTCCAACACCGCGCCAATGGGAAAGCGGAGATGCTGATCGCTGTACGAAAGATCCAGGCCCATTGGCGCCAGCGATCCGCTCAGCGCGCGGTCGTAGGGGAAGCCGCCGATTACAAATAGCAGGAAGAGAAACACGCCGGTGGCGACATAGGCCAAGGGCAAGGGATGTTGTCGCCAAAACTCCAGCGTCCTTAGTTCGCTGAACTCAGCCATTACGCGCCAAAGATTGACAGGTTAGATCGACGTCGTAGGCGTCATGTTGGTCGAGTTGCTTCTTGATCGTAAGGCCGGAAACCACCACGGGTACTTTAAGACTCTTGATGGCATACAAACCATCGACCAGTTGCGCCAGCGAAACGCCGCTTAGGCGCAGCGCGACTTCGTATTGACTGAATTGCGGAGAAATCTTTTTAGGCGGCTGCGCGTCGACTCCACCAATTTTCGTGCTTCCGATCGCTGCGCCCAGCGCCTGGGTTAACACCGAAGAAAGAGCGAAATCAGGTCCGGCTGGGGCCGTTTGCTTCTCGAGCTTGGTAACCTGGCGTTGCAGCTCCTGGTAGTTTACCGTCATCCGGCGCACGGCATTGAGCTCGCGTTGGCGGGCCTGAATGGCATCGGTCAAACTGGCTTGAAGCGATAGTACCGGTGAGTAAATCAGGTTGTAGGCGAAAAAGATCGCGAGGGCGGCCAGCCCCAATTGCAGCAGGCGGCGTTCGCGCGGTTCCAGCTTATAGTAGCGGTCCCACAAGCGGCGGCTGTGGGCCCGATAACGGAGGCGGAAATCCTGCACATAGGCTGCCGCGGAGGTGGCGTTCCAGGCATCCGCGATTCGCTCGCGCGCGTTCATCACGGAGTCTCCTGAGCCAAGCTGTCGCGAATGGTCGCGGTTAGGTGGAAATCGATCTTGGAATTCTCGCCGGGCCGTTCGTCGGTGACCTGGACGTTGTCCAGCACCGGCGCCTCAGTCAGCATCCGCTTGACCGCGTCCACGGTGGCGTAGGAATCGGCGCGGCCCGTGATCCGCAGGCCGGTATCATCGATCGTCAATTCGTCAATATCCAGCCGCAGCCGCGCGGGTAACACGCGCGAGAGCGCCAGCAGGGTGTCCAGCGGCGAGCCAATATTACCGCTCCCACCCAGTAGGCGTAGACGCTTATGAGACTGGGCGATGCGTGCCGCCAAGGTGCGTTCGATGGACGGCGCGGGGACGCCATGGAGCACCGGTTCGGCTACCGCCAAGATCTGTCGATCTAGATGGGAAAGCTGGCGGTAGCCGCTGATCAAGCCGATGGAGACATCCAGCGCCGCCATCAGAAGCAGAACCACGGCCAACAAAGCCGAGGTGTAAAAAGGGGTCAAATCGCCGGTGCGGCCGTGAAAAGCAAATTCGCCGCGACGGAAATTGATTACCGGCAACGGATCGGTGGGCAACTCGCCCAACAACATGGCACGGCACGCCGCGGTGGCAGGGCCGTCGGCGCCGGGACCGCGCAGAAGGGGTGGCTCGATTTCCTGTACGCTGCGCACCGGCAGAGCCAATTCCTGGCCCATATAAGCTTGCACGTCGCTGGCCGTCGCCGCAGGTCCGCTCAAAATCACGTCCACCGGCGTAATAGTGGCGCTCTCTGCCAGTGCCGTTTGCCGGACCAGCGCGACTACTGAGTTGCCCCGTCCGTCCTCGGCCTCGGTGCTCTGCTTGAAACCTTCGGGCAGAATGCGCAGCGCCCGTGGTATGCCTGCCTCATCCACCAGTGCGATCGATGTGCGTGCATAATCCAAATTGACCAGTAAATGAGCGCTGGGAGTTGCTCCGTTGGGCGCTTGGCGTACCACCAAGCTGAGCGCTAATGCGCTGAGCGTCACTACCTTTGGGTCCAGGCCAGCACGGGCCAGGAATTCTAAATGAGTGCGCACGTCGGCGCTGCGGGCCCAGGCCGCTAGCACCAGGGTTTCCTTGTTGCGCCGCGCCAGCGGCGCGTATGCCACCACCGCGTCTTCCACCGAGAACGGTAAATGTTCTTCCAGGGCAAAAGGTACCGCCTGCTCCAAGCGGCGTTGGTCGTGAAAGGGCAAGGTTAGCAGGCGTTTGGCGACCAACTCTCCGGACAGCGCCGACACTACGATATCGGGACGCCCGGCGTGGTCGAGCACGCGTAGCAGGGCAGGGAGCAGGTCCTCTTCGCCCTCTAGGCGAGGTTCGATCCAGGCGCCTAGGTAGGCAAAATTACTCCAGGCGCGTTCGGCTGCTGCCGCCCGCACCTGTTCGTCCACCAGTTCTAGTGCCAGGATGCGTTGCGCCATACTATCTTGCGTTTAATTTAGTCTTCGCTCCAATTAAGCAGCAATACCGGCGCGATGCCATTGCGCCGGACGGTAGCGTAAACGAAGGTACGTGCTCCTGCAAAGCTGCCGAGTCCGGTAATGGTAAAGTAATCGCTGCGGACGGTGAACAGGCTGGGCAGATTACTGGCCATATTCGACACAGATGATAGCTGACTGATCTGGCTTGGATCGGTAAAGGGCTGGGTCAGGCGTACCTGCATGATCTCTTGCAGGGCGCCGGAGGTCTGGGCCAACTGAGGCGCCGCTGCAATCAGGACCTGGGGCGGCGCGGTATTGATGTTGATCTGACTGGTGGGGGCGGTAGTGATGAAGTTACGCAGCCGCTCGAACAGCGCCGGGGTGACGCCACGGACCATGCTCAAGTCGCCGATAGTGGGCATCGGGCCGTTTCTGGGCGCATACGGCGGCATTAGTTGCATATAAAAATCAGCTTCCGCGCCCCCCGGCGTGGTAACGCTGTCCGGGTCGATCCAGTCGATCAGGGCGGGCAGGAGGCTGAGCGGAGCCCCCACCGTATCTAGCAAAGTGCCGACAATCAATGCATACTGCGGGTTAACTTGACCATTGGCGCCCACCAATTGGTTGATATCTATCTTCCGCGCGTCATCCACGATCGACACGCTAGCCCACCCACCCGCGATTGGCAGGGGCGGATAGGGGAGGGCCCACGAGGAAAGAAAACTATCGACTTGGGGCGCGTTACTGGCCATTGCCATGCGCGCGTTCTGAACGAGCAGGGCCATTCCAATTGTCACCGCCGAGCGGGCCAGGTAATAGGCCCGCAGTGAGTTGGCCTGATTGGCCGCAGCGCGCTCGGCATGGCTGGCAGTGGCGGCGAAGTCCATGACCATGACGGTAATTAGAACCATCGCAAACAACGTGGTCAGCAGTGCAACCCCGCGCTGACCATCGCGCTGGGCCTCCGGGCAAAGCGTCGATTCCCGCACTACCTGCCGTGGCCGCCTGAGAATTGCGGGAAGGTGACGCTCTTTTCGCAGGGCCGAGAGCACCAGCGCGAACAATGCCCGAAGAGAATCCATCGGCCTCCCTGCTCGACCGGTTTGCCTGATAGTTGCCATGGTTGGTCAGCGCTGAATTATTGCCATCGGCAGCGATACCATGGTCGACAAATGGCTCGGTCTGCTCCCGGTTGCCAGTTCCAGGTCGATCTCTACCGCCTGTGGCAAAAACTGTCCCGGTGGCGCTGTGGTCGAATCCCAACTCTCTAGCCAGCTGCTACCGTTGTAATAGCGAAAATGCAGACTCAGCACATTGTCGGCCAGCACCACCCCCGGCGGCGTGGCGACCGAATTGCCCAGGAGCAGCGCGCTTTGCTGGCTGCGTACCAATTCGTTCCATCCACGATGCTGCGGGTTGGGCACGGTACTGTAGGTTACCAAGGTCTCGGCGCTGAAGGCGCTCAGTGCTTGCCGATGGCCGGGGCTAATGGTGGATACGGTCAAGTTGTCCAGTGGCAGTCCACCTTGTTTGTTGGCCTGCCCGAGAAGCAGGATGTGGCTGGGAATCATCGGAGTGTAAACCGCGCCTCTCAACTCGCGCGCCAGCGTCCACATCAGGGCGCGTCCCTCCTCGTCGGCGGTAAGCCGAGCCTCGGCCTGCGCCTTGCTTTGGGCCACGGCGTGAAAGGCGCCGAACAGCAAGGTCAGGAGCACCGCGACCAGGGCCAATGCCAGCATCAGCTCCAACAGCGTAAAGCCATGGCAAGCGTGTGGCTGTCGGCTCATTGCGCGGCCTGCATGGGGAGCGGATTTCGCAGCATCTCGGTAACATCGAAATGACGCGAGAAGTGATTGCCGAAATAGATTACGATGTGGACTGTGCGCACGTCGGGAAAGACCGCCGAGGGTACCACCGATTCGGTCCATTTGTAATTGGGATATTGACCTTGATTGAGAGTGCGGAAATCACCGCTGGTGTTGCCCAGTGGCGGAAATACCTGCAACTCAGCCTGAGTCATCATCTCCTGGGCCAGCAAGGCGGCGGTGGTCAGTTGATTAGCTCGAATAACGCTCTGCAAGGTCTGATGCTGTAAGCCGAGCATCGCCACCAACCCGACGGCAACGACGGCCAGCGAAACCATCACCTCGATCAAGGTGAAGCCGCGCCGGTTACGCCATAGGTGGTCTGCGATCGAACTCACGACGGTTTTCTCACTTGACCGGGCATGCCGTCACCCAGGTTGATTGCGACTTTGCCGGTCAGCGGCGCGAAGACTAGGGTGTATACCCGGCCTGCGGGGTCGGCTAGATGAACGATGGTCGCGTCGACATAACCCTCGGGATAGTAGTTACACGCGATGGTTCCGCGGCTCACCGTACCGATATCCTGTACCGTGACGTCGCGCATGCGCACGTTCTTGGGCAACTGCACCGGTCCCATGCCGGGATCGAGGTCGGGGACAAAGGTCGGATTGGGCGAATGGGGGTCCAGGCGAGTCACCGAGTAAGTGTTGGCATCAAGGTTGAAAGTCAGCCGTAGCACTAGCTTCTGAGTGGCAGCCTGATCGAAGAGGAATTGGGAGCGGCCGGCCAGACGGCGGGCCTCTTCCTTGAGCCGCGACATCTGGAAGCGGCCTACACTGGGCATCACCAGCAGCGCCATCAACGCGATGATGAAGAGCACCACCGCGATTTCGAACAGAGTGAACCCGCGTTTAGCCCATGCTCGTGGCGAGCCGACGTTTTGGATGGAAGGGTTAGTGGGCAGTGACAGGGCGCTCTTCACCTGGCTCAAGGTCTATATAGGCGCAAACTCGATGCGTCCATGCGGTGATTGAATCGAACAGCACCGGCTGGGCGGCGTCTCATAAAGTTACCAAAAACAGAGCCCTGGGTGGTCCACGTGTTGTCTCTCAAGGCCTGGACAGCTCGCCGAGAGAGTCCGCCTTCGTCGGCCTCCGCTTCGCTTCGCTCACGATGGCAATCCGGTAGTGGAATGCATGGGTTCTTGACGCGGCGGCACACTAGAACTGACTGGCATCGATGTCGGCATTTTTGCCCACCCCGCCTTCGGCTCCGTCCGCCCCAAAGGATTTGAGGGTGTAGGAGTTGCCATCGCTTTGGTAGAAATACGGGTTGCCCCAAGGATCGAGCGGTACCTTCTGGACGTAGCCACCATCCTCGTAACTGCTGGAGCTAGCAGTGCCGCTGTCCGTCATCCCCTGCTGGACCGGCGGTGCGACCAGCGCTTGCAGCCCCTGGTCGGTGGTCGGAT